>JAAKFQ010000022.1 GCA_011064725.1 Chlamydiota bacterium
AAATTATGTCTTTTTTTATCTTACTGCTTATCCTGTAAGCGTTAATGGAAAATCTTTTTCTGGTACAATTAGTTTAGAATATAATGGGAAAAGGTATACTAGATTCTTCATGTGTATAATTTGTGGCAGGGATCTTTTAGAGTTAAAAGAAGGTAAAAAAGTTTCGCGTTCTTCATTACTTGATGATACCATTTACATTACTCCACAAGATGCTAGTTCTGGCAAAAAGTGGATGTCTTTATCCAGACTTCAGGAAATAATAGTAGAAAAAAATGCCTCAATAGAAATTAAAGAGAAGAAAAGAAGGTCTTTTCTAGAAATAGCTGCAGAACTGAATGAAAGGTTTTTTGGGAAAAAACCAGTAGATATGGTAGAGACTGTTTGTTTTATCGACGGATCACAAAGAAAAATAAAGATTATAGAGTCGGATACTTTAGGCAATCCTGTACTTAGGGAGGATAATTTCATAGCAGCTCTTAGAAAATACGAATGTTTCTTTAATCAAGAAAAGATTAGTGAGGATTATTCTGAAGGTCTTAAAAAATTAGAAACTTATCTAAATAATCGTCTAAGACAACATGTCAGTCATCCCGAATTAATTTTGCCTACGCTAGACAGATTACTTCAAATAATATCCACAAAATTCCAAGATCATGCAAATAATGATAAACTTCAAAGGATTACTGCTATTATTACATCCTTTAAAAAGGCTTCAGAAGTTGAAAGAAAAGATAGTTCCACCCTTTCTTATGAAGTAGATGGTTTTTCTCTTTATCCGAAACTGGAATCTCCAGAAAAACACCTAGAAAATAATCCTCCAAAACCACTACATCAAGCAGCTGATTCTAGTGTTGTCCCTATGGGCATAGAAGAGAAAATGTTAGCTAGTCTTGGAACGTATGAGAAATTCTTTACTCAAGCCAAGGATGATGCTACATATTCTATTGGCCTTTTAAAGTTACAAAATTATCTCACTAATCGCCAAGGTGATATTCCCAATCATCTCGAAACAATTCTACCGATACTAGATAGATTGTTACAAATCATACAGACAAAATTAAAAGGTCGTGTAGATTACGATCTGCTTTTAACAATTACCGATATTATAAAATCCTTTAAGGAAGTCTCAAATGCCCAAAAGACAGGTGACCCTATTTTTGAAATGGAGTCTTCTTCTCTTTGTCCGAAACTGGAATTTCCAGAAAAACATCTAGAAAATAATCTTCTAGAACCACTACATCAAGAAGCTGATTCTAGTGTTGTCCCTATGGACATAGAAGAAAAAATGTCAAAAATATTTGAAAGATATAAAGCACTTTTTAGTAACGAAAGGGGTGATAATATATACTTTCGAGGTCTCTTAAACCTGCGAAAGTATCTTACTTATCACAAAGAAGATATTAACAATCATCTCGAAACAATTCTACCGATACTAGATGGATTGTTACAAATCATACAGACAAAATTAAAAGGTCGTGTAGATTACGATCTGCTTTTAACAATTACCGATATTATAAAATCCTTTAAGGAAGTCTCAAATGCCCAAAAGACAGGTGACCCTGTTTTTGAAATGGAGTCTTCTTCTCTTTATCCAAAATTGGAATTTTCGGAAAACTCTAAGGAAAATGTACCAACCTCATCAGAAGAACCTTTTGATGAAATGCAAACTACAGAAGGCAGCCCTCCCTTTCTTTTAAGTTCGGAATTAGAAACAGTGAGCTCTTGTGAAGCTCTTCCAGTTACAGTGGAAGATTGTGTTCAGGCTATCAGTGAAGTTGTCCAAAAAATCAAATCTGAAATAAATTTCGAACCTTCCGAATTGGAAGATTTCACCTGTCCAATCACTTTAGAGATTTTTAAGGATCCTGTAATTGATCGTCATGGACATACTTTTGAGAGAAGTGCTATTGAAAGCCACCTTAAGACACGAAATGTATGCCCCTTAAGTAATGAACCTATAACAAGAGAAGAGCTGACCCCTAATCGTATACTTCGCCAGAAGATTGAAACCGTAAAATCTCAAGACCCTGTTCCTACTTTTTCTCTTTTTAGAGAAGAAAATCCAAAGCTCGCTGGGATCGCTATTAGACATGCCCAAACTTACACTCTAGAAGAAGAATATCAAAGCGCTTTAGAAAGTTACGCCAAGGCATTTCAATATACCAAACACTGGAGTGACTATGTGGAATTACCAACATTATTTGAAAAAATGCAAGAACTGGAGAAAGCTATTTTTGCTTATTTATATTTAAGTCGTTATCAACTTGAAGATGGAAAAATTGAGCAAGCTATTCAGACTTTGGAAAAATGTAGAGAACATGTGGAAGATCCTGAGAGATCCAAGGAAATAAGTTCTTTATTAGATAAACTTTATCAGCTAAGAATATAAGATTATCAGGGTGATAAAGTCGTTTTCTTTGTTAGATAAACTAAGCTTTAGGTGGTGAATGGATTTCTAAATGTTGGGTATTAAAAGGTTGTTATTCGGCTTAACAAAGAACAGTTCATTAAAATACATTATGGATCTAGACAACTTAAGGTTTATTTTTTCTTGCTTTTTTAGCGTTGGTGGGACGTAACCTAAATGAACTTTAGTAGTAGTACAACCTGTGGAAGTAAAACACAAATAGGTAGAAAAAAATGTTTTATTTTCATATAAATCCCTCCAAAATAACCTTGATTGTATAAAGATGGATTATTTTATGCAAGTGAGTGAATCAAAATTTTAAGTTTGTATTTTTTCGCTTTAATCTAATCCTGAGATTGGATATGATGGGGCAAAGAAAAAATAACTGACCTTATGTATCAAGTCCAATTTATGGAGAGAGCGAAAGGGATGAGGCACGAGTATTACCCAGAAGTTCAACTCCATGAGAGTTGTACGAGGGGTAATGCGAAGTGGATCGTTCTTTGTAGTCTTTCCATAGGTTGTATTTAGTGTGTAATGTCAGAAAAAAGGAACAGTGAACCAAAATACAGCTTATGAGGCAAATTGGGTATATCCAGAAGTTGACATTGAGTGGCAAAAAAAGATTGTTAGCGAATTTCATATTCACCCCGTAATTGCACAAGTTTTAGATGCGAGAAAGTTTAAAAATATTGAAGAGATTCATTATTTTCTGTACGCCAGGTTGCCAGACCTTTTTGATCCAGATAAATTCTCAGACATGCCAAAAGCTGTCGAACGTGTTGTGTCGGCTCTAGATGAGGGCCAAAACATCCTGATTTATGGAGATACCGACGTCGATGGTATGACAGGCACGGCTCTTTTGACAGAATTTTTGCGCGGAATTGGTGCAAAAGTCTATCCCTATTTGCCCCAGCGCAATTCCATGAAGCAAAAAGTCATGTTGGATGCTCTCGATTATGCGTTGAAAAAAGATTGCAAACTAATGATCACGGTTGATTGCGGAATTACTTCTGCAGATGCCATTGATGAGTTTGTCAAAATGCATATCGATGTCATCGTCACAGATCACCATGAACCCACACACCGTATTCCTAACACTGTTGCCACACTCAATCCAAAATTGATCGAAGGGGCTTATCCAAATCGGGATTTAACAGGAGTTGGTGTTGCATTTAAATTGGTGCATGCCCTTTCAAAGCATCTTGTGAGCAAGAAAAATATTGAAAGAACCTTTTTGAATATTGAAAGTTATTTAGATCTGGTCATGTTGGGCACCATTGCAGATATGGGATCGCTAAGAGGTGAAAATCGTATTTTGGTGCGCTATGGATTGTCTCGATTACAAAAGACAAAACGCATTGGACTAATTGAACTGATGAAAATATGCGATATTAAACAAGATGAGGTTACAACCACCGATGTGTCGACGAAAATTGCGCCAAGATTGAATAGTGCGGGAAGGATTGATGAACCCAGAAAGGGTGTCGATTTGTTGCTTGTGCATAATGAAAAAGATGCAGTGGCGTTAGCAAAAGAATTGGATTTGAACAACGTGCAGCGCCAAAGAATTGAAAAAGAAGTCTCTGATGATATTGAAAGAATATTAGCAGCAGATCCGAGTATTTTGGAAAATAAAGCCATTGTATTAGCCTCTAACGAGTGGCATTCTGGCGTGATACCCATTTTAGCTGCTCGCATTGCAAAACAGTACAACAGGCCTTGTGTGCTCATAGCTCAAGAAGAAAGGGTGTGTAAAGGTTCTTTGAGAACGATTCAAGAATTCCCCTTGCTTCCTTTTTTAAAACAGACAGGAGATTTGCTCCTAAATTATGGAGGGCATGATTTTGCAGCAGGCTTAACGATTCTCAATGAAAATATCCCTAGCTTTATTGAACGCTTTGTAAAACTTGCCAATCAGCATTTAGAAGAATCCGATGTGATCGCTAAAGTGAGCTTAGATGGGTTTATTGATTTTAAAGATCTCACCTTCGAATTGATGGACTCTTTTCAGCTTTTTGAACCTTTTGGAAATGAAAATCCAACTCCCATTTTTTATGCGAATGTGAACCAGAATTGGTATCCTAAAGTTGTGGGAAATCAACATCTGAAGATGTATCTAGAACAAGAAGATCGGGTCCTTGAAGGAATTGCCTTCAATATGGCGCAAAGACGCTCCCAAATCGCCAAAAAAAACATCAAACTACAAATTGCTTTTTCTCCTCAGATCAATCGATTTTTAAACAAAAGTAGCCTTCAATTAATCATCCGCGATTTTAAGATCATCAGCTAATAGTGTCACTGCCTTAACATCTTTGTCATCATCCATTGGCGTTTGTATTGAAACTGCCTGTTGAAGGGGGGAAGTAGAAGGTGCAAAGTCATCGTCGGAATCATAATAATCAGAAGAATCGTAATCAGTACTGCACTCATAATAGTAGGCATCTGGCTTAAGATCATTTCCATCTGGCTTGATTTGAAACTCTTTTTCTTGAGGATTTTCAAGTGTTTTTGCATTTTCTAAAAATGTTTTTTTTGTGAGAGGTAAACTGGTTTTTTCGAATACAAATTCTCTTTGTTCAAAAGAAAGCGTTGCACTACTCGTTGCACGATATACATATCCCGGATAACGTTCTGAACCAAATACCCTTTTTCTGATGAGTCGATATTTAGCTTTTGTAGCTCCTGCTAGAAGAGTGTTTTCTAATTGGCGATACGCATCATCTCCTGCAAGAGTAACATGGACGCGATCTTTAACTGTTTGTATCTGTGTACAAGCCTTAAAAAATAGAGGGACAGTTCCTTGAAATGCCTCTCTGTCTTTTGGAGAAGAACCACCAAAAGGGCCATTCCAATGGATTCTTTGAAATCGCTGTCCTTTAAAGGTGATATGAAGTTGTTTTGCATCAATACCAAATAAGACGCGAACACCTTGTTTCATCAATCTTTTAACTCTTTGGAGAGCGTCATCTGTTGCAGGGTTCCCAAGTTCAGTTGCAGTAATTGAGGAAGCGAGGCGTAAGTGGGTGTCTTTATGTTTGTTGATGAGCGCTTCTGTGTAACTAAGATCAAGTTCTCCAACAAAAAGGCGTCTTTTGCAGCTTCTTTTAAGATTTAGATTTTGCGGTGCTAAACGATGTAAATCTAAAAGGACGCGCATTTTTTGTGCTTTATAAGAAGTGCGTTGTAAAAAGAATAAAAATATTTCACAAGGAAGGGTTTCTTTTGGCTTAAGCGCTCTTGCTTTTTCATAAAAACGTCTTGCTTGATAGAGGTGTTTTTGTTTGATTGCGTCTTGCATTTCTGCAAGGTATTTTTGGGATTGCTTTTCTGGATCATCAAGTACAACATTTGCCTCAATGTTTGGTGACATTGGTTTAATAATCATTAAAAAATTGAAAAATTGAATGAGCACAAATCCATTGGGAAGTTCTTGGATGTCGTGAATATCTTGATTCTCAATATTTACAATATCAGGAGAGGTGCTTTCTCCCCTACCTAAGATTAAATGTACACCCGATCCTCGTGTATCAGTCCCAAAGATAATTGATCCATTGGCAAGTGTTGAAAATGCTTTAACTCCCCAAGATCCAGCTTCAAAATATGAGAAGGTTTTTTCGGAAATATAATATAAACCCATACGGGGGGTATAGCCAGAAGTGGCATCAAAAACAAGAGTATTAGGATCGATTTTTTTCAATATTTGTACTTTTGCAAGCATCTCCCAAAATTTTTCATCTTCCCAGATTTCTAATTTTTGTGTTTCGGCATTCCAAAGACCGATAGTTTTGGAATCCTTGTATAAGATGAGCAAAACATCTTCAGCAACACAGAATAATTCTTCTATTTCTAATCTATTTGGAGTTATTTGAGATGTATGATCTTCAAAGAGCATATTTCCTGCCAGGTCTAAGTAGAACTTTTTGAGTTCCTTAGAGACAACAAAAAAATTGTGCGACAAAACGCGCACTTTGCCTTCAAATTGTTTGACTACTTCGTTATTTTTAGTATCAAATAAGGTTGTTTTATTCAGTAACAAGTAACGCTCATTGAACAAAAAAATATCGGTAATTTTAAATTCTAATGTTGAACATCTGGTACCAAAATATAAATTGCCTGCTGTATCTGCAATAACTAATCCACCATCTGGAAGTTCAGCAAAAGCTGCAATTTCACCAGGAATTGAAAACACAGAATGTGATTGATTTTCCCAATCCCAAGTTGTGACAGTATTGATAAAAAAATAACTCACACAGCCATCTGATCTTATGAGAATCTTTGCTTTTGGAGGTAATTCTTCCAACTTTCGATGTATTACCCACCTTGTGCCTCTAGGTAGTCTGCTAAATGAGACGGTGTTTGAAGAAGGATCGTAAACGGGATGTATCGTGCTATTTTGTAAGAAATATTGCATCTTTTCAACAAATGTATAAACTCGCGTGTGTAATTGAGGGCACATTGGAGGCAGCTGAACAAGTAACTCTTTACCGTCATGATTAATGATAGCAACAACTATCCTTGGATCAAATACAGAGATACCGGGTTTTTTGAAAAATTCAATAGTAGCGTCTGGTGTTACATGAAAACCTATGCGTTGTGGGACTGGTAATGACATTGCTTGGTACCTCCTTAATGCTAATGGAAATATTTTGAGGCATCAGGCAAAAAAAAACCAGCACTTTTGCTGGTTTTTTTAGGGGTAAGTTAAAGTAGTGGTTTAGACGTTGACAACTTCTCTTTTCTCAACATGATTTTTCTTGTACTCTTCCATGTCATTCGTGTGAATCACCCAAGCAGCGCCTTTTCTGTGCGCTTTGAGTTGTCCCACGCGTGTTGCGTAATAAATCTTCTGTGCAGGTACACCAAGTATTTGAGCCACTTGATTAATTGAGTAATATCCTTTGTCATTATCAAATAAAAGCTCGCCTTCATACATCGATTTTGTGCGAGAATATTTGCCGTCAGTATATTCTTGAAGATCTTTTAAATTGATCACCCAACGAGTCGTTGCTTTGAAAGCTTTGAGTTTCTTTTGTTTGATAGCGACATAGATTGCTTGTCTTGTCACATTATTAATGCGTGCAGCCTCAGTAATCGATACGATTTTTTCTTGGCTGTTTTCCTCGTGGGGTTGAGGTATATTTAATGTTTCTGGGTTATTATGATCCATATTTTGCCCTTTGTTGTTTTATTGTTTTAATTAAAAGTTTAATTCAAATCTGAAATAATTGTTGCATAAAACGCTTTTGAAAGCAAGGCTTTCTTTAAAAAAATAGAGAATTATCTAATTTATTACAAATTTTTTAGTGATTTTTAGGAATAAGTTTTAAACGACTGATATTCAGTGATTTGAAAAATGAGGGTTGGAGTTAAATGAGGACTTTTTGTATGCTTTGCGATATGCGGAATTTCAAATTCTTTTTTCTTTTTTTTCTTTTCCCTCTTTTTTTATTAGCTAAAGCACCCGATTTGACCAATAAAGATGTCCATGTCATTTTAAATCAGATATTTAGGGAACATGCCAAATATAAAGAATTAGATGAAAAAATCGCTCAAAGGGCCCTACATTTATTCATAGAAGAATTGGACTTAGCTAAGGTTTATTTCACTCACGACGAAGTGATGCGCTTTTTGAAGCCTTCTAAGGAGCTTACCCGGAAAGTGGTCCATGAGTTTAAAAATAAAGAGTATAAAACTTTTTTTACCATTTGTGCTCTGATGGCTCAAGCGATTAAAAGAAAGGAAGAATTCTCTAAAGCCTTAAAAGCGAAGCATTTACCCAACCTGGTTCAGGTAGAAGAGTTTAAGAATATGGAATTTGCGAAAAATACCGTTTGTCTTCTTGAGCGTCAGTTGAGACTGAAGGGACTCCAATATCAAGCAATGAAGAAATTAGATGAAGATTTGCAAGATAAGTATTTAGAGAGGGTTGAAAAATATGAGCGTAATTTTGAAGAGCAAATTTTGGAAAAAGATGAAAAAAAGCGCTCTAACTTCGTCTATTCCAATATTTTAAAGGCAGTTGCCGCGAGTTTGGATGCGCATACGCATTATCTCACCCCCCAGGAAGCGACCCAATTCATGATTCAGGTACAGGGCAAAGTTTTTGGGATTGGGGCCCAATTGCAGGATGATTTAAATGGCTTGACGATCACTAAAATTATGAAAGGCGGGCCTTGCGAAAAGCATGGAAGTATTCACTTAAAAGACCGTATTGTGGCTGTCGATAAAGAACCCATAGTAGGATGGAGTATTTTGGATGCTGTGGCTCTGATCCGTGGGGAAAAGGGCAAGTCTGTGCAACTCACCATTATTCGAAAAGATAAGGATAAAAAAGAGCAAAAACTGGATGTGGAAATCATCCGAGATGAGATTGTCATTGAGGAAATTCGATTAGAAAAAGAACAGATTCCTTTTGGTGATGGGGTAATTGGCTATTTTAGGCTGCATTCTTTTTATGAAGATCTTAAAACGTCTTCTGCCAAAGATATTGAAAAGGGAATTAAAGAAATGCAAAAGAAAAATTTGCATGGAGTGATTTTAGATCTTAGAGATAACAGTGGAGGACTATTGCCTTCTGCGATCGATGTGACCTCCCTTTTTATCAGAAAGGGTGTGGTTGTTTCAATGAAAGATAATGATGGAAAAATCATGCATTTTAGAAATTTAAATGCGCAAGTTGCCTATTTAGGGCCTTTGATTGTGCTAGTCAATAAACTGTCTGCATCTGGTAGCGAGATTGTAGCACAAGCTTTGCAAGACTATGGTCGCGCGCTGATTGTAGGAGAAACCTCATTTGGAAAAGGAACGGCGCAAATGTTTACTTTGGATGGAAGTGCGACAGGCAAAGTCAATCCAAAAGGAGAATTTAAAGTTACAAAGGGAGTGTATTATACGGTTTCTGGGAAAAGCCCTCAGCTTGTAGGGGTAAAGCCTGATATTGAGATGCTGGGGATTACAAATGCGCTGGAACTGAGTGAAGAGTTTTCCAAATACCCCCTCGAAAATGACCAAATTCAAGACCATTTTGATGATGAATTAGCCGACATACCTTTTTTCCAACGCCAACGTTTGAAAGAAATGTATAAAATTGGCCGTCAAAAAAAGGAAGACCTATTTGCGCAATATCTAGATACGTTAAAAACCAATCAAAAGGTAAGAACAGAAAAAGATCAAGATTATCAAGCCTTTTTAAAAGCATTGAAAAATAATGATGAAAATTATGAGCTTAAAATGCGTGATTTTCAAAAAGAAGAGGCTGTTGCCTTATTAAAAGATTTTATTTTCATGCAACAATTTCGTTCAACGAAAGCCGCTTGAAATAGCTGTTGTCATAGGAATCAACAACTAACTATAAATCCATTTTAGATTGATAGATTTTCAAGTGTAAAGTATAGATTTCTTCAAAAGATGCTAGGTTTTTTGTATTAGATTTAAAACTATTTAAATTCTTTAAGATCAATTTCAGATCAGGCTTTAATGATGCGAAATAATTTATTAAATATTTGGCATAAAGAATAGAATACAGATTCTTTATGAGTTGTTTTCTCAGTTTTAGTTCCTTTGGTTTTGTGACTTCAAAAGGTGCATTGTTTTTTGGAACATTTTTGTTATAAAGAATGATATCACAAATCAGGCCCTTTTGATTCCCTAAAAGCGCAGAATGAATATAAATACGTTTTTTTTGATTAGGTCGCATTTCAGATAAAATATTTCTAATAAAAGGGAAAGTGTTAGATGAAAAATTTGCGAGATGATCTTCTAGTAATGGATTGAAATTAAAATCATATAAAGTCAATTCAAAGTCCTTTTTAGGTAAAGGCTTTTTTGAGCTTTTTAAGTTTTTCGAATAAAGATAGTTTGGAATATGGCAATCACAGTTTTTTAAAGTATTGAAAAATTGGGTGCTTTTTCGATAGTTTTTTAAATTTTTTTCAAGATCTTCATATTTTTTTTTAATTTGTATCAAAATAAGAGGGGATATCTGCTTTTGTTTCTTTTGTGCAAGTATTCTAGTAAAGGTTTGATAATCTAATTTTTTATTTGTTATTTCTTGATACATTGCCGAGGCTATTGTGTTTTCCTGAGAACAAAACAAACAAGAAAAACCAAGTAAGAAAAGGGTGATTTTTACAAGCATTGAATCACCTGATCTATAAAATTGTCATCCGTCAGTAAAGATATAATTTTTTGTCGCTCAAGAAGGTACTTAAAAATAAGTTTTTTAGAGGTTTTATTCGGTATATATCCAAACCAAGGGATATTAGGCTTTTTTAATCTAAATTCAGGAATAGTAATTTTATATTGTTTTTTTAAAAATGTTCGTTCTTCTTCAAAAGAAATAAAATTAGAACTTGGACTTAATTTTTTTGGAACATTTAATTTAAAAAATTGAGCCGTTTTGTATTCCTTGTTTGGAAATATTGAATACTGATTTTTTTTTGTCAAATATTCATCAATTGTTTCAACGCGACTCACAATCTTTGAATTATTCACTTCGTAACCAAATAGAATGCCAAGTAACAGCTTGTTTCCTTTCACAATTTCTTCTAAGGGTTGATCACCATTTTTAAAAGTTTTTAAAAGAGAAGAGAAAGTTGTTGTTTTGCCCAAAATAGACTTAAATATAGTCGCATTTTCTTGAAAAACTTTTGCCAAATTTCGCTTATTTACGATAATAAGTGTATGCCAACCGTTTTTATTTGAGGGTAGTCTTTTTAGTATAATCTTTTTGCAAAATGAGGGGTTTTTTTCTAAAGCTCTCATGCCATTTCGAATGAAAGTTCCCATCTGATGAAAGTAAGTGCCTGGAGGGAAATCTTCCTCAAAAGACTTATAGCCCATCTCAAATATGGGTTTGGAACCAAAAATAACAAAACCTGCAGAAGTATTTTTGCAAAGGTGCTTGAAAAACACCTCTAAATGTTTTTTATCGTTTTGAAGATTGCCGAAGGCGAAGCTTAACAGAACGCAAAACAAGACAAACAAAGGCTTACGCATGTTCCTTTAGTCACCAAAATAATATTCACATTCTTCATTATTACATAATCCCGTATTTGTTGGGGATGGATGACCATTTGGGCAGGCATATCCATATCCACTTCTAATTTGTTTATTTTTTTTAAAATAAAATCCTTTCTCATCTTTGGAAAGCATAGCAAGCTTTATGGGAGCTCCTTGATTTGAAGAAAGAAAAATCCCATCTTTATTGATCAAAATTTTGCTTTTGGGAATGTAAACTTTATTTTCTACATTTGCAGAAAATCCAAAAACAAAAAGGAATGTAAATAACAATACAAATTTAGAAATCATAGATACCTCACAAAGTAGTTAAAACACAATGATTGTAAATTTTTTTTGAATTTGTTGCAAATTATCAAGAAAAAAAAGGTATGATTCAAACTTGTACATTCTTAAGCCGCTTGAAAGTAATCTTCCAAAATTGCACAATAGCTAGCATGACAGTAAGAGTTCGTATTGCACCTTCACCAACGGGAGATCCCCATGTGGGCACAGCCTATATGTCTTTGTTCAATTTAATTTTTGCAAGGCATCACAAGGGAAAATTCATTCTTCGTATTGAGGATACAGATCAGACAAGATCACGTCCCGAATATGAAAAACATATTTATGAAAGTTTAAAATGGTGTGGGATTGAATGGGACGAAGGCCCTGATAAAGGAGGCGAGTTTGGTCCCTATCGACAATCAGAGCGCCTAGAAATTTATCAAAAGTATGCTCAGCTGCTGTTGGACAAAGAACTTGCGTATAAATGTTTTGCCACGCCACAAGAATTACAAGAGATGCGTGAAGTGGCAAAAAAACAAGGAAAACGCCTTGGATATGATCGCAGATACCGCAATTTAAGCCCCGAAGAAGTACAGATAAGAGAACAAAAAAAAGAGCCTTTTGTTGTGCGTTTAAAAGTGCCTCTAACGGGTGAGGTTGTTTTTGAAGATGCCATCAAAGGACGTATTGTCACGCCTTGCGCAGATATTGATGATCAGGTGCTGTTAAAATCGGATGGTTTTCCCACGTACCACTTGGCCAATGTGGTGGATGATTATTTGATGAAAATCACACACATTATTCGAGGAGATGAATGGATAAGCTCAACACCCAAACATATTTTGCTCTATGAAGCATTTGGGTTTAAACTTCCTGAATTTGTACACATGCCTTTATTACTTGGGGAAGATGGGCGCAAATTATCTAAAAGACGCAATCCCACATCGATTTTTTACTATCGTGATGCAGGTTATTTGAAAGAAGCATTTATCAATTTTTTGACACTCATGGGATATAGCATGAAAGAAGATAAAGAGATTTATTCGCTCAAAGAAATCATTCAAGAATTTGACTCCAAAAGAATTGGGACTTCTGGTGCGTTTTTTGATATTCGAAAGCTCGATTGGCTCAATCAACAATACATGATCAAAACCATTCCAACAAATCATCTTTGGCAACGACTCAAAGCATGGCAGTTTTCCGATGCTTTTTTTGAAAAGCTCATGCCTCTTGTGCACACACGTATCAAAACCTTTGGCGAAATGATGGAATTATGCGATTTTTTCTTCATCAATCATGTGCCGCTCAAAGAAGAGTATTTGCTGCCGAGAGGAATGGAGAAAGAATTGAGCTCAATGATTATTCAAACCATCATTTGGCAACTTGAAAAAAGTGATGATTGGTCTGCAGATTCTGTGTCTACTGTCTCTAAATATGTCGCCACACTTTTTGATGTGAATCATAAAAAAATCATCATGCCTATTTTGTTTGCAGCTGTGATGGGAAAACAACATGGTCTGCCTCTTTTTGCCTCTTCTGAGCTTCTTGGGAAAGAACGCATGCGTTATCGTTTATTGAAGGCCATCGAATTTTTGGGAGGACTGGGAAAGAAAAAACTCGATGCGCTAAAAAAAGCGGTTGAAAAAGAAGACTGCAAACAGTTTCATCACAAAAAAATCCCTCCCCCATAATCATGAGCATGCCTTTACAAGTATCTTTAAATCGCTATGACCACAACCATCCCTTTATAGCTTCGCTAAAGTTAAAAAAAAGGATCAGCAACAAAGAATCTGAAAGAGAAACCTGGCATCTTGTTTTGAGAGTCGATGAAAGCTTTGATTATAAAGTGGGAGATAGTGTGGGTGTTCTTTGTAAAAATGATCCTTTAGAAGTTGCAAACATTGCCAAATATCTTTCTATCGATCCGAAGACAATCGAAAATAAAACGCTAAGTCGGTGCCATAATAATCTTATCAAATGGGCAATGCAGCATGGGGATGCCGAAGCTTTAAAAACAAAACTTGAAAATACCACAAAGCTATTGCCTGTTTTAGAATTGATCCACATTGCAAAATTGGACACATTGCCCATCGATTTATTGCCTCCACTTTTTCCAAGGTTTTATTCCATTGCATCCTGTCCACGCACACATAAAAATGAAATCCATTTGACAGTGATTTTGAGCGAATACGAAACCGTGCTTGGAAATAGACAAAAAGGGGTCGCGACAAACTATTTGCTCTTTGGGTTAAAAGAAGGCAATAGCGTTTCTATCTATTTAAATCCTACCAAACATTTCACCCTTCCAAAAGATACGCTGCCGATCATCATGATAGGACCTGGAACAGGGATTGCACCTTTTCGTGGGTTTTTGTATGCGCGAAAAGAACAAAATGCAAAAGAAAATTGGCTCTTTTTTGGAGAAAGATATGAAAATAAAGAGTTTTATTATCAAGATGAGATGCGTGCATTTGAAGAGATGGGTTTTTTAAAATTATCTACGGCATTTTCTCGCGATCAAAAAGAAAAAGTCTATGTCCAAGATGTGCTGAAAAGACATGCAAATGAAGTGCTTAACTGGATAGAAAAAGGTGCCTACATTTATGTATGTGGAGATGCCAAACATATGGCCAAGGCTGTAGATGATGCGCTTTTAGAGATGGTCAAAAAAAAGTATGGTAAAAATATGCAAGATGCTAAAAGTGTTTTAAAACAATTGCGACACGAAAAAAGGTATGTTTTAGATGTCTATTAGATGGATTGCTTTTTTGCTTATTCCTTTTTTCCTTTTTGCCAAGGTCTATGACTGTTTCCCCTTCTTCAATGAGGTAGAACAACTAAAAATTCGATTGTCAGAACTTGATGATGTGGTAGACGTTTTTGTGCTTGTCGAGGCAACAAAAACCTTTCAAGGAAAAGATAAGGAACTTCTTTTCGAAAAAAACAAGCAAGAATTCAAGCCTTTTTTGAAAAAAATTGTGCATGTAGTTGTCGAAGATATGCCGGAGGGAAAAAATCACTGGGTACGGGATTATCATCAAAGAAATAGCATTATGCGTGGGCTGAAAGATGCAAAAGAAAACGATTTAATCTTGATTGGTGATGTGGATGAAATTCCTAAAAACGCAGTCATTGCGCAGATTAAAAAAACAGGCAAAATGGGTGAGCGTTATGTGCTAGGCAATCGTTATTTTTGGGGGTATTTGAACAAATGGGCACAAAAAATTCCACGTTTTAGAAAATGGGATAAAACAAACCCCGAAGTTCCCGAGTGGCCGGGAACAATTGTGGTCTTTTTCAAAGATTTAAAACAACATTCACCAGAGGCTTTGCGTGGTATTAGAAAGCGCGATCCTTCTTACAAAGTGATCTGGAATGCAGGCTGGCATTTTTCTTGGCAAGGTGGCGTGGATCGTATCATTACAAAAGTGGAAAGCTATGCGCATACAGAATACAATAACGCATGGAAAAAGAATCCTCAAAACATTAAAAAAAGCTTAGAAAATAAAGAGCCTTTTTTAAAAGATGGAAGCGACGAGGGCCTATTTGTTCCCATCGACGACTCTTTCCCCAAATATATTCGAGACAATCAAGCCTATTTTGAAGAACTGGGTTGGATCAAAAAAATCGATTAATTTCTTGCGGTATTTTTCGAAAAAATAGTATCATTTGCGTTGTGTTCCGTTTTGTACTGCTCATTTTGTTTGTCTATTCTTTTGCTCATGCAAAAATCTATGATTGTTTTCCGTTTTTTAATGAGTTGGAACTTTTGGACGTGCGTTTACATGAACTTGATTCTGTTGTCGACTATTTTGTTTTAGTAGAAGCAGATAAAACCTTTCAAGGAAAAGATAAACCTCTACATTTTGAGGAAAATAAGGAACGTTTTGAGCCTTTTTTACATAAAATCATCCATATTGTTATCAGTAATATGCCAAAAGGTGATTGTTGGAAAAGAGAAATTTATCAAAGAAATAGCATTATGCGCGGTCTTGTTGATGCAGATCCTGATGATATTATCATGGTTTCAGATGTAGATGAAATTCCAAAAGCCATTGCTGTTGAAGAAATGTCGAGACTTTTTGCTCAGGATCCTGATAGCGTTGTTCTTTTTATCCAGAAAGCATATGCTTACTATATTAATCTAGGTAAAAACCCTCTTTTTGAAAGAACCTGGACTTATTGTATTCAATTAAAGAATTTGGCCCCTCCTGGAAGGGGATCGAAATGGTACAGAAGGAACAAGGTCTATCCACCGAATTTTTACAGATGGTCAAATGTCGAAGCATTTCCTCCCCATCTTAAGTGTGAGAGAATAAAAGATGGTGGTTGGCATTTTACTTGTTTGGGCGGTCCATCTAAGGTATTTGAAAAACTGCAAGCGTGGTCTCATTGGGATAGAGATAAAGATCGAATTAAAAGCGTAGAAGATGTAGAAAAACGTATTAAAAAGGAAATTCTGCCGCAAACTTTTGTGTACGAAGTTGATGAAACATATCCACAATATATTCTTGATAATATCGATTACTTTGATGAGCTGGGGTGGATCATCAAAAAAACCGATTGATTTTATTGCTAAGCGCGGTATGCTTTAGGGCATGCAGCACAAACATACCATTGGAGCGAGCTTAATTATTGCAGGGACAGCCATTGGCGCTGGAATGCTTGCGATTCCCCTTGTCACAGCACAATATGGTGTTTTACCGACAGTTTTGATCACTTGTTTTGCATGGGCTGTCATGTATCTATCTGGACTTTTTGTTATGGAAGGTGTGCTTTGGAGTGAAGAAAACGCCAACTTTTTGACCATGAGTGAAAAGTTTTTGGGTCGATTTGGTAAAGGGTTGACGTTTGTTTTTTATTTGTTTTTATATGGGTGTTTGCTCGTTGCCTATTTTTCTGGCATAGAACCTATTCTGCGCGCGCTTTTTGGATCTATTGAAATGGCCACACTAATGACTGTTCTTGTGGTGACTTTAGGACTCATTATTATTTTTGGAATGCTTTGGATCGATCGATTAAATTTGATTTTGATGATTGGATTGAGTGTCGCTTTTTTAAGCCTTTTAGCTCTGGCATCTGAGCAGGTCAGTATGAAAAATCTCGATTTTTATCAGTTTCAAAAAGTCTATTTAGCTCTTCCTCTTTTGTTTGCAGCCTTTGGTTATCACAATGTGATTCCATCGATTTGCACCTATCTTAAACGCGATGTAAGAAAAATTAAAATCGCTATTTTTATAGGGACATTTTTGACACTTATTATTTATTTGCTGTGGCAATTTGTGATTTTGGCAAGTGTGGAAAAAAGTGCGCTTCTTTTTTTAAAAGACCAAGGTTTGCCCGTCACATTTGCTCTTCAAAATGTAACAAAGAGCCCACTTTTAGGTAAGTTTGCGCTGGGGTTTTCGTTTTTTGCGCTCACAACATCCCTTTTAGGTGTGGCATTTTCGATGGTTGATTTTTTGATCGATGGTTTCAAAATGAAAATGCAAGGAATAGGACGCATGGGAATGACGATCATCGTACTCATCCTTCCTTTGAGTTTTGCGCGTTTTTTCCCCAATATTTTTGTCGAAGCCTTAGAATATGCAGGAGGATTTGGTGAAGCTTATCTAAATGCACTTTTACCAGCGCTCGTCTTTTTTGTCGCGAAAAAAAGGCGGCATCTGCAGGCACAAATGCAGTGGAAGGCCGATGGATTGTGGCTTTTTATTGTCTGCTTGGTTGCGCTTTTAACAATCGTATTGCAAGCTTTTGTAAAGTAGAGTATTTTTAAAAGTATGGAATATTTAGACATTGAAGGTGGATCTCCTTTAAAGGGATCGATTCGAGTTCAGGGCGCAAAAAATGCCATCACGAAACTTCTTGTTGCTTCTCTAGTTTCAGATAAACGCTGTGTATTTAAAAATGTTCCTGACATTGGAGATGTTGAAGTGACCGTCGCGCTTTGTCAGGAAATTGGTTCTGAGGTTAACTGGGACAAGAAAAACAAAACGATTGAAATCATCACAAAAGAGTTATCAACTGCGTATGTTCCACAACGTTTTTCAGGGGGAAATCGGATTCCTATTTTGATGATAGGAGCTCTGCTTGGAAGAACAACGGAAGATATCATTGTTCCGACTGTTGGGGGATGTAATATTGGAAAAAGAAAAGTAGATTACCATATTTTAGCTCTGCAAAAGTTGGGTGCGACAATTGAATATCGCCACATGAAACAGCAAGGCGCCTATTTTGCTCAAGCTCACAATGGTCTTCAGGGCGCGGTTATCGAGCTTCCTTATCCTAGCGTAGGTGCGACGGAAAATACCATTCTTGCTGCACTAAGAGCAAATGGAAAAACAGTCATTAAAAATGCCGCCATTGAACCCGAAATTATCGATCTTGTGTTGTTTTTGCAAAAAATGGGGGCCAATATTTCCATCGAAGGGCATCGCACAATCTGCATTGAAAAAACATGTGTATTTTATGAAGTAGAACATACAGTCATTGGTGATCGCATCGAAGCGGCTTCATTTGCAATGGCTGCGCTTGCAACAAAGGGACATATTTTTGTCGAAGGAATAGTCCAAAATCACATGCTTTCCTTCCTTAATCAATTTCGAAAAGTTGGAGGCGGATTTCAAGTAAAAGATGAGGGAATTGAATTTTTCTATCAAAGCGATTCGGGGAAAATCCATCTAGAAACCGATGTCTATCCAGGTTTTACCACAGATTGGCAACAACCTTATGCAGTTGTGCTCACGCAAATACAAGGCACATCGATTATTCATGAAACCGTGTACGAAAAACGTTTTGGCTATATCAAAACGCTTAAAGAAATGGGCGCGAATATTGAGCTTTTTACAAGTTGTTTGGGAAACAAACCTTGTCGTTTTAAAGATCAAAGCTATGAGCATTCTTGTGTGATTCATGGAAAAACTGTTTTGCATGGAAAAGAGATCCATATTCCCGATCTAAGAGCAGGATTTGCTTATGTACTTGCAGCCCTTGTTGCAAAAGGCAAAAGTAAAATCTATAATTTGCACTATTTAGATCGAGGCTATGACCACGTTGTGCAAAAACTGCAAACTTTGGGTGCAAATGTTGCGCGTTCAGAAGCGCAAAATAAAGAATCTATCAAGCCTTTAGAAAAAGAATTGATAGAAACAAACAGCTACCAAGAAATTCGCACATAGCGTAAGTTTACATTTTTTCAACGGTTTTTAGACCTAGAATCCAAAGGGCACTTTCAAAAGTTTTCTGAACTGCTTGGCATAAAAGAAGTCTGGAATCTTGATTAGGATCACCAATCACATGGCAATCTCTGAAAAACGCGTTGAATTTTTCTGCCAAGTGATAACAAAAATCGGCAATGCGGTTGGGAAAAAGATCTCTTGTTGTTTGTAACAAAACATCTGGAAATTGCAAAAGATGCACGGCAAGCTCGATTTCTGAAGGATGCGACAATTTGAGTACATCTAAAGAAATATCGGAAGATTTTGCTTTGCGTTGGATAGATAAACTGCGCACGTAAGAATAGAGTAAAAAGGCAGCCGTATTTCCTTCGAAACGCAACATGCGTTCATAGGAAAAGGTATAATCTTTGGTACGCAAGCACGCAAGATCGCAATATTTTACCGCATCAATGCCCAAAATTTGGGCAAGATGCAAAATCTCTTGAAGATTTTCTTCGGGATAGCGTTCTTTTAAGATTTTGTGCGCTTCTTCGACAGCATCTTCTAAAAAATCTATAAGTTTAAAAGTTTGGCCACTGCGTGTTTTGATTTTTTTGCCATCTTCGCCAAGAACAAGTCCAAATGTGACGTGATTAAACTCTGTGACTTGAGGATCGATAAAACCCAATTTTTCAGCAGCTTGTTCAGCCATTTGAAAATGCAGGGCTTGTCCATTATCTGTGACAACAATAATGCGGTCTGCTTTTTCTTCTTGCGCGCGGTGCCAAAAAGCTGCCACATCCGTTGTAGAATAATTAAATCCTCCATCGGCTTTTTGCAAGATAATGGGAAGAGGCGTGCCTTCTTGGGTTTTAAAACCTTCCAGAAATATTACATTTGCTCCATTAGATTCTTCTAATAAATGCTTTTTTTTGGCCGTTTCAATCACAAAAGGTAAAAAAGGATTGTAAAAAGATTCGCCTCTTGCTTGGATTTTAATATCAAGGAGCTTGTAGATATGTTCAAAGGCTTTTCTAGAAATGTCGCAAATCACTTCCCACGCTTTAATTGAAATAGGATCTTTTGCTTGGAGCTTGACAACCTCTTGTTGAGCACTTTTTTTAAATGTTTCATCGCTGTCAAACAGTTTTCTAGACGCTTTGTACCACTCTTCTAAAACGCTAAGCTTAGGCTCTTTTTTTCCTGCCAAAACGTCAGGTTCATACATTTTAAGATAATGGATGAGCATGCCAAAAGGAGTGCCCCAATCACCAATGTGATTTAAACGCAAAACCTCATGGCCCAAAAACTCAAAAAGACGCGCAATGCTATCCCCAATGATAGAAGACCTTAAATGGGCTACGTGCAATTGTTTAGCCACGTTGGGAGAGGAAAATTCGACAATCACTTTTTGCTTATGTTTTGGTGTAGGAACTAAGCATTTATCATCTTCTAAAAGCGCTTTTAAACGGTTTTGTAGAAAATAAGGATCGATAAAAATATTGATGAATCCAGGGCCTTTAATTTCTGCTTTTTCGATAAAAGGCTCATCATTTAAAACATACTCGAGATTTTCTATGATCTTTTCAGCACAGCTAACAGGTTTTTCATTGATAAGTTTTGCAATTTTCATTGCAGAATTGCATTGGTAATGCCCAAACGCCTTTTGCGTGGCAGGAGTGATGATTGCAGGACTGTGATTTAGGTTAGAAAAGGCTTTTAAAATAGCCTTTTCAAATTGATGAGAAAGGAGTTGTAAAACGGTATCCATACTTAATGGTGGAAGACCACAGCTTCTTTGCGTTTACCAATGTTGTTTGCAACATTGTACTCAGCAAGCTCATAAGCAGCTTCTTGCGTGCTTTTTCCTTTATTTTTCGCCATTTTATAAAGGAGTAGAATGCGATCATAAATTTCGCTCACTTGATCACGAGCGATGGTTGGATTGTATCCTTCTTTATTTAATTCGTTGTACACGTTAATCGCTCCACCCGAGTTGGTAATAAAATCAGGTGCGAGTAAAATGCCATATCTTTTTAAGGTTTTTGCATCCACAGTCTCCTTAAGAAGATTATTGGCACATCCGCAAATCGCTTTGCATCTTAAAAGTTTGATGGTCTTTTCATTGATCACAGCGCCCATAGCACAGGGAGACAAAATATCACATTCGACATGTAAAATATCAATGGGATCTACGATTTTAGCATTTGTAAGTGTTGCAATCTCTTGCGCTTTTTCTCGATGGATATCTGAAACAATGAGATTAGCGCCTTCCCAAAACAAAATTTTGGCAAGCTTGCTTCCGACTGCTCCCAAACCTTGAATAGCGATGGTTTTTCCCCTCACATTATCGCTGCCAAAAAGTTCTTTGCATGTGGCTTGAATGGCTCTATAACTTCCAAATGCTGTGAAAGGAGAAGGATCTCCAGAGCTTCCTTTGCGCATAATACCCACAATATAGGGAGTCTGCTCGCGAATGACACTTAAATCTTCCTGTGTAATCCCTGAATCCTCTGCACAAATGTATTTTCCTTCTAAAGAACTGACGAATTGACCAAATGCAAGGAGCTGTTTTTTTGTCTTTTTAGCAGGATCTCCAATAATCACACTTTTACCACCTCCAAATCCCCCACCACATGTAGCAAATTTATAGGTCATACTAGAAGCCAAGCGTAAAACATCATAAAGAGCTTCTTCCCGATTGCGGTAAGGATACATGCGTACTCCGCCAAGAGCTGGCCCTAGTCTTGTATTATGAATGGCAACAAAAGCGTGGAGATCCGCGTCTTTGTCAATGACCTCTAGGACTTTTTCAAAGCCCTTGGTATAAATTTCTTTAATATGCTGTTTTTTTACTAAAGTACTCATATGCAGCCCATTTTTGTTTTATTTTAATATACTCCGATTATTAACTAATTTTAGTTTAAAAGCTATGTTTTTCTTGCAATATTTGTAAGTGTTCTTGAAATTGGGTATTTACAAAAACGCGCCTCCCAGGTACCATGACCACACAAGAAATAAACGTCGGGATGTAATGAGTACAATGGTCATTGAGCAAAAACTTAAATCCAAGTTAAGTAAATTTTTTAAAAGTCACAAAAAGGCAGAGTTGACGCCGACGTATCTCTACTATTTGGAAATTAAATTTCACATCCATCCTGTGCTTTTCCCCAAAGAAAAAAAGATTTACCAAAGTAAAGAAAATTTGATTGAACATCTTGAAACTCAGGGAAAACTGTGGAGAGAGACAGAAATTAAAGTACAATTTGACAAAGAGATGGTCAATGAGGAAACCACGCGTATTTACATCTGCCCTTTTACAGGAAAGGTCTTTGGAAATAACACGCATCCTGATCCACAAGATGCGATCTATGATTGGGTGTCTAAATGTAAGGAAAATAAGGAACGTGTAGGCGGGGGAATGAAGGTCAAACGTTTTTTTGTTTCTGAAGATCCCGAAGTGATTAAAAACTATATCAAGGAAAGAAAAAAACCTGTGGTAAAAACGGTGTTTTCTTCTGCGATTACAGGCAAGCTCTTTAATTCAAAGCGTGCTGTTTTGGACGATTTTGTCAACAATCACATCAAAGCAATGACATTGACAGAAGTGCAAAATCAAAACCGTTTTGAAATAGAAGAGAAGTTTTTAGAGTTGATCTCTACGCACTTTCAGCAAGAGAAAATTCAAGAGTTTGTGGACATGCTTTCTGAAGACAAAGAATTTGCACCACATGTCGAAAGATGGCTAGCGTAGCGCACTCAAATATC
>JAAKFQ010000023.1 GCA_011064725.1 Chlamydiota bacterium
TCTAAATGAAATAGCTAATAGAATATAGCCTAGTGCCAGTGTAAACCAAAGGGCATTAATTAAAAGAGGTGTCCATGTCAAATCATATATCATAAGTTTAATCTCTTGACTGAAAATTCATTGCAGTCTGAGTAGCCGCATTGATTTTCTCTGGGCTAAGTTCGGGTTGAATAATCTCCCAAGATTGTAGCACTGGGCCGTCATAATATAAAACAAAACGTCCAAAATAATAAAAGGAGCCTATGTCTAGACGTCGAAAAGCAGAAAAAAGAGAAACAGGAAAAGATCCAGAATATAAAAACGAAGTCCTTGCCCGTTTTATCAATAAAATTATGTGGGGTGGGAAAAAATCCACTTCTCGAAAAATTGTCTATGACGCTTTGAAAAAGTTAGCAAACAAAGTCAATATTCAAGATCCCTTAGAAGCTTTTGAAAGAGCTTTGGAAAATGCCAAGCCTATTTTAGAAGTCAAATCTCGAAGAATTGGAGGCGCTACTTACCAAGTTCCTATTGAAGTACCTGCAAATCGCAGAGAATCCATTGCTATGCGTTGGATCATCACCCATGCACGAAAAAAAGCTGGAAAAAGCATGACAGACAGCCTTGTCATTGAACTTTCAGATTGTTTCAATAATCAGGGCTCAACCATTAAGAAAAAAGATGATACACACAGAATGGCAGAAGCCAACAAAGCTTTCGCTCATTTCAACCGTTTTTAATTTAAGGTAATAATATATGTCGAATAGACCAAAAAGTGATGATTTAAAAAATGTACGTAATATTGGCATCATGGCCCACATCGATGCCGGAAAAACCACCACAACCGAGCGTATTTTATTCTATTCTGGACGCACACATAAAATTGGAGAAGTTCATGAAGGTGCGGCAACAATGGACTGGATGGAACAAGAACAAGAACGTGGGATTACCATCACATCTGCTGCCACAACAGTTTATTGGAAAGACAAAAAAGGTACCGATTACAAAATTAATATCATCGACACTCCAGGACACGTGGATTTCACTGTTGAAGTAGAGCGTTCTTTAAGAGTCTTGGATGGAAGTGTTGCCATTTTTTGTGGAGTTGCGGGCGTGCAACCACAATCCGAAACCGTATGGAGACAAGCAGATCACTATAATGTTCCACGTATTGCGTTCATTAATAAAATGGATCGCACAGGAGCTGATTTCTTCGAGGCTATAGAATCCATGAAAGATAAGCTCCAAGCCCATGCGATTCCTATTCAATGTCCCATTGGCGCCGAAAGTGATTTTCTTGGCATGGTCGACCTTGTCACAATGAAAGCCTTTTTGTTCAAAGATGAAACCCTGGGTGCAGAATATACCATTGAAGACATCCCCGCAGATTTAAAAGAAAAATGCCAAGAAATGCGCAAAGAATTATTGGACGAACTTGCCACTATCGATGAAGAAAATGAAGCGTTCATGGATAAAGTTCTAGAAGATCCAGACAATCTCACAGAAGATGAAATTCATGGAGCCATTCGAAAAGGTGTGATCGGAAACAAATTTGTTCCTGTACTTTGTGGAACTGCATTTAAAAACAAAGGGGTACAACCTTTACTTGATGCCATTGTGCATTGGATGCCCTCCCCTATTGATCGTGGAATGATCAAAGGCATCAACATGGATACAGATGAAGAAATTGGACTTGAGCCTAGTGATGATGCTCCTTTATCTGCACTTGCTTTTAAAGTGATGACAGATCCTTACGTGGGAAGACTCACATTTATACGTGTTTACTCCGGTACACTCAAAAAAGGAGCAACTTTACTCAACACTACAAAAGACAAAAAAGAACGCGTCTCTCGCCTTCTAGAAATGCACGCAAATGATAGAAAAGATAAAGATGAATTTTTCACAGGAGATATTGCTGCTGTTATTGGGTTAAAAAATACTACAACAGGAGATTCTCTTTGCGAAGAAAATAATCCATTGATTTTAGAAAAAATGGAATTCCCAGAACCTGTGATTTCCATGGCGATCGAACCCAAATCCAAGGCAGATCGCGAAAAACTCAGTGTCGCCTTAGCCGCACTTTCCGAAGAAGATCCTACATTTAAAGTCTCTTCTCATGAGGAAACAGGTGAAACCATCATTTCTGGAATGGGAGAGCTGCATCTAGATATTTTACGCGACCGTATGATTCGTGAATTTCATGTCGAAGCTAATGTAGGAAAACCTCAAGTGTCTTACAAAGAAACCATCACTCTTCCAGCAGAAGCTAACACCAAACTTGTGAAACAATCTGGTGGTCGTGGGCAATATGCACATGTGGTTTTAGAAATTAAGCCTAATGAGACTGGAAAAGGCAATGAAGTTGTGAGTAAAATTGTCGGTGGCTCGATTCCAAAAGAGTACATTACCCCCGTGATCAAGGGCATTCAAGAAGGTCTTGCCACAGGCGTTCTTGCAGGTTACAACTTAGTCGATGTTGATATCAAAATTGTGTTTGGTTCTTACCATGAAGTCGATTCCAATGAAATGGCATTTAAGATTTGTGGATCGATGGCCATCAAAGAAGCTTGTAAAAAAGCGAAGCCCATCATTTTAGAACCGATCATGAAAGTCGATGTGATCACTCCAGAAAACTTCATTGGTGATGTGATTGGAGATTTAAATAAACGTAGAGGACGCGTTCTTGGTCAATCGATCAAAAAGCAGACTGTGATGATTGCATCAGAGGTTCCTCTTTCCGAAATGTTTGGGTATTCCACATCCTTGAGATCTTTATCTTCTGGACGTGCTACCTTTTCGATGGAACCTTCACATTTTGAAAAAGTTCCACAAAAAATCCAGGATGAAATTGTAAAAAAGTAAGGTAATATGGCAAAGCAAAATAAACAAAAAATCAGAATCCGTCTAAAAAGCTATGATCAAAGACTGCTTGATCAATCTACACTCGACATTGTCGAGACAGCAAAGCGTACAGGAGCACGCATCGTAGGCCCAGTTCCTCTTCCCACAAATCGTGAAATTTTTACCGTTTTGCGTTCTCCTCACGTCAACAAAAAATCTCGTGAGCAATTTGAAACACGCACACACAAACGCATGATCGATATCATGCACCCAACTGCACAAACGATTGATGCGTTAAAAAGACTCACGCTTCCAGCAGGCATTGAAATTACGATCAAAGCTGCTTAAAGACTCTTTTAAAAATGGGAAAACAGCAAGCTTGTCCAAGAATAATTCTGTGAAATTTACAACTACGATCGCTACAATTATTGAAGATTATCTAAAAATGTTTGCAAAATCTGCGCTTGCTCTTCATTATTAATGATTTCTCTTACCGTTCTAGCTGTGGTTTCTTGAATAAAATGGCGATACTCTTTATCAACCACAAACTTATGCAGCTTTTGGCAAAATTCTTCCGCTGTATCAAAATAAAACGCCGTTTTTCCTTCGATGCACCACGTTGTATAACGCTTGCCTTTTGCAAATTCTCTACACAAAAATACAGGTCTTCCACATGCTAAACTTTCCAAAATCGAATACCCAAATCCCTCAATACTTTTTATATGCAAAGTTGCAATTGTATTATGCATGACATTGGGTAGTTCTTTTTGTGATACACCATTTGTCACTGTAAAGTTGATGGGTATATTAAAATTTATCTTGTAATGTTCTACAAAGTTCGTACTTTGTTTAAACTCGTTTGGCCAAACATGTTGAAAACCTACAATATAGCAACCCATTTCTAAATAATCAGAAGGTCCTTTATAAGCATAATGTTCAAAATCAATCCATGGAATCCATCTTACAACATTACAATTAGGATTTACCGCTTTTGCCCAAATATGAAAGGTATTATCTGACACCAAAATATTTTTCAGCGTTTCAGGTCTATACATTGTATGAGGAAATACATCTACACCGCTAAAATGGGCTAGCTTCGTTTTTCCATTCTCTTTTAATTTCGGCCATAGCTACGCAAGAATATCATTTTCTACATGGCAGCACGCAATAAATACAACATCAGGAGGATTTGAAAAAATTTCGTCATTTTCAATAATTTCAATGTTAGGAGGTAAAGAATCCATGACTATCTTCTCCGGATAATAGTAAGGATAGCCATATTTATCTCTTGGAACATTTGATTGGTAAGCAATGGTCGGTCCGATCGATCAGGCGCAAATGATTCTCCTGGCAACACTAAAATGTGTCCCAAATGATTCAATGCAGATGCCATGGATTCTGTAACGCGTGGATGGATCCATGAAAAAAATATACGTAAGCGTTTTTGTGGTGGTTGTTGACAAGATGTTTGAGAAGAAGCAAAAACCTGAATAAAAAATATAACAAATACAAAGATCTTTCTATACACAAAACCTCCTAATGAGAGCCGAAGGGTAAATTATAAAAATCTATTTTTCAGTTTCTTTTTGGTTCATACCACCAAAATTGTCCATCATGGTGAATTGTTAAATTAAATAGTTTTGCAGCCCTTTCCACTGCTTTAACAACACCGGGAAAGTTTCTATGCCAATCATCTCCACACATAATGCCATTTTCTTTCAGTTTGGGAAGCCAATCTATGATATCTTTAAAAACGCTTACTTCATCATGCGATGCATCAATGTAAATAAGATCTGCTTTGACATTTAATGCCTTGGCAGCTTCGGTTGTTTTCATACGAATGGGTACGATTTTATGAGCTAAATTTTTATGAATGACATTGGACAAGAATTGTTGATAAAGTCTTGGGTATTTAGCTCTTGCCTCTGGAACAGCATCGATACATCTATCTCCTAACCAATGATCCACGGCATAAACTTTTCCATCTGAAGGCAAAAACTGAGCCATCCAACAAGTAGATGAACCGATCCAAGATCCTAATTCGATAACAACGTGAATATCTCTAGATAAAATCATTTCTTTAAAATGATTTTTATTTTCAGGAGCTAAAAAACCCTGTCCATCAAATGGCAGGACTTTGATGGAACAATAAGGTTCCGGCATGTCTTGTATTTCGGAAAAACTTAAAGCAAATACCATGCACATTAGAATCCATTTTTTCATTTTTTTCCTCCTTATTTAACATTCATAAAGCGAGAGAATATAATTTAAAGAATTTAATGAGTAGCATTTTTTTAGCAAAAACAGTCTGTTTTTGCTAAAAAAAACGCAAATGCGAAAAACGATTGCTGCGTTAAAAAGACTCACGCTTCCAGCAGGCATTGAAATTACGATCAAAGCTGCTTAAAAGACTCTTTTAAAAATATTTCATGTAGTTTAGCATGCAAAATATGCTTAAAAATTTTGCATTTGCCTTGTGCACCCCCATTTTTGTTTATTCTGCAACGGTCATAGATGCAAATGATTTCAATACTAAGATTGGAAACCTGACAACGTCCATCGATTTTGGAAACGACATCGATCTTTCAGGTCTAACTCAAATCCAACTCACACCGGTTAATTCCAATTCCGATTTTACCACTGCATCTAGCAACATCACTATTGATGGCAAAGGAAAAAAACTGTGGGATAGTGGAAATACCCACCGCGGTTTATTTATTCATGGAGGTACTGGATTCACTGTTACAATTAAAGATCTTGATATTGAAGATTTGGCAGCCTTAAATCCAAGCAGTGGTGCTGGAGGCGGGGGACCTGGTTTAGGTGGTGGGCTTTTCATCAATGAAACAGCGACTGTGATTTTGGAAGATGTCACTTTTTCCAACTGCTCTGCTACAGGTGGAAATGGAGGCAGTAGTGTGATAGGCGGTGGTGGTGGATTTATGAGTAACGGTGGAACAACAACCAGTAGTCGTGGAGGAGGAGGAGGCGGTGGTCTTTTTGGAAATGGTGCAACCAGCATTTTGGGTGGCACGCCTGGTGGGGGCGGGGGCGGTGCTTTAAATCCTGGCTTAAATACTGGTGTTGGAGGAGGAGATTTTGCAGGAGCTAATGGTGGCGCTGTCGATACTGCTGGTGGAAATGGAGGTGGAGGCGGAGGCGGTAGCTTCCCAGGAGAAAATCCAGGAAAATCTGGTGGAATTGGAGGTGGAGGTGGGGGTGGTTCTGAAAATTCTAGTGGGTCTGCTGGAGATGGTGCTGATAATTCATCATTCGATTTTGGAGGAGGAGGTGGTGGTGGAGATGCAGGCCCTGCTGCAACACCTGGAAATGGTGGTGATGGTGGATTTGCTGGAGGCGGTGGAAGTTCTGGTTTTAAATCCAGTGGCAGCGTTTACGAAACTGGCGGAACTGGTGGATTTGGCGGTGGAGGAGGTCAAGGATCGCCTGCTGGAACTGGTGGATTTGGTGGTGGTGGTGCTACAACAAGTAGCTCTGGAGGAGGCGCTGGATTTGGCGGAGCGATTTTTATTCGAAAAGGTGGCAATTTAACCATCAAAACCTCTTCTGGTTTTTCATCAAATTCCGTACAAGCTGGAACAGGAGCTAATGCAGGAAATACATTACAAGCTTTAGGAAAAGATATCTTCATGATGTCAGGTAGTTTTATCACTTTTAATCTCTCCTCAGATCTCACACTATTGAATCCTATCAAAAGTGATAAGGCAGGAATTACAGGAACATTTACAAAAAAAGGCGCAGCTACACTGAATTTACAAGGAGAAAACACTTATACAGGCACAACAACCGTAGAAGCAGGTAGATTGCACATTGATGGTTCTATCATTTCCGATGTGACCGTGAATTCAGGCGCGAGTTTAAGCGGAGATTTAACAATCAAATCTCATTCGACAATGAATGGTGATCTTATCAACCACGGAACTGTTTCACCAGGGTGTAATAATATCGGTACGATCAATATTGATGGCAATTATACACAATCAGCAACAGGAATCTTAGATATCAATATTACACCCACAATTAATCAGTCTGACAAAATTTTTATCGATGATTTAAAAAATGCGACACTTGCCGATGGTACCACAGTTCAAGTACTCATTGGTTCTGGAAATTATATTAAAGGCACACAATATTTTGTTATTAATGGACCGACCTCATTTGACAACAAAAAAATCAATATTGAAAAAATAGGTCCTTTTGCTGACAAAGTGGAAGTTAAAATCCTTCCCTCCGCAAGTTTGATTTTGGAAGTTGAAGATAGCGTGCTTTTTGACACGGATTGTCCTCTTTCAGAAAATGCTCAAACGGTTGTCAATGCCATTTTAAATATGACTATTACCCCCAGCTCACAATTAGCAACCATTATCGAAACGATGGGACTTTTAGACTGCGAAGCGCTAGAAACCGCACTCAACAATATGTCGGCGGCAAATTATGGGAATTTGGAATGGATCACCGTGTCAACAGATGCGCAAATAAGCTCTATTTTCGCCAATCACATCTATTCACTTAAATGCTCTAAAACACCCTGTGGAAGCTGTGAAAATACGGGTGTATGGATCAATGGTATCGTGGATTTCAATAATGTCGATTCCTTCGATTTTTTAAGTGGATTTGATGCCAATACCAAGGGTGCCGTCATTGGTGCTGATCGATGCTGGAATTCTTTTTATTTTGGAATGGGTGGAGGTTACACGTACACAGATTTTAACTTGAAAAATCAGGCTGGGTTTGGACATATCCATAGTGGATTTGGTGCTGTTTATGGCAGCTTTGTTTCAAAACATTTTGTTTCTAATGCTTCTGTCACTGCCGGTGGAAAATTTTTCAATATGCACCGCAAAATTGCTTTTTTAAACATCGATGAAACGCCGCATTCTACTTTTGACTCTCCTTTTGTCAACACGCATCTAGGACTCATGGCTCAAGGTTATTTTCATGATTTTCGCCTAGAAATTTTTGGAAATATGGATTACCACTATTTATATATAGATCCTGCATTAGAAACAGGCTCTGTACTTAATCTCTGTGTCATAAAACACTATTCCCATTTTCTAAGAGGTGAAGTAGGAACTACTCTAAAAGGTTTATTTAGTTATCAAAACGTGTGCTTGGTACCCTTTGTAGGAATCAGTGTGATCCAAACAGGCCCCCTTGAAAACACCCAGTACGGTGCTTCATTTGAAAACTCTTGCTTTTACATGGATACCTTCACATCCAATAAGTTTCAAACACTCATCTCCCCAAGATGTGGATTACATATCCATACCCAATCCTACATCTTTTCCATAGGCTATGTGGGAGAATTTAATCACTATACAAAAGACCATAAAATCGATGGTCGTTTTGAGTGGACTTTTTAATATACATTTTTTAAAAAAAATATATGCGCTATTTATTTGCACTATTGTGTGTTCCTATTGTTCTTTATAGTGTCGTTGTTTCAGATGCGAATACCCTCAACACAGAAATTCAACTCTTTACTCAAACCATCACGTTTGGAAGCAATATTGATCTTAAACCTTTAGCACTTCCTTATAACCAGCTGCACCCCATAAATTCTAATCAAGACTTCACCTCAACCTCTCATTCTATTCTTATTGATGGAAAGGCCACTCTTTATCAGATAGCGGAAAAACGCATCGTGGCTTATTTGTTCGAGGAGGTGCTGTCACAATTCAAAACTTGAATATCGACACACTGTCTGCTGTCAATCCAAGTCAAGATGCGGGCGGCGGTGGCCCTGGCATAGGAGGCGGCATTTTTATTGATGAAACTGCCACTGTTGTATTAGAAAACGTTACATTCAAACAATGTTGTGCTGTGGGAGGTCATGGAGGTTCTGGAAATGGCGGCGGCGGATTTATGAGTCAAGGCGTCTCTAACAACGTCAATAATGGCGGTGGCGGTGGACTTTTTGGAAATAGCGGCGGATGGCGCTGGTAAAAAAATAGATTTAACTGATCCAACTGCCCCAAGTCCTCGTGGTGGTGGCGGAGGCGGCGCCCTGTATGCTGCTTACGAAAATTCTTCTCTGATAAGTTAACCCAAAATTCAGGTTAATAGCTTTTAATTAAAATTTAATTAATTTAAAATGTTTTTTTTAATTTATAGTTTTGCTATTTTTATAATCATATGCAAAGAATTATCCCATTTTTGTTTTTTTCTAGTTTGCTTTTTGGAGCAACGTTTACTGTACTCAATACTAATGATAGTGGCCCTGAGTCTTTAAGACAAGCTGTCATCGATGCCAATGCAACCCCAGCTTTAGACACCATTAATTTTGGTGCTCTACCCATAACTCCAAATATCTCTTTAGTTTCTCGATTAGATGCTATCGCAAAACCTGTGATTATCAATGGTACCCTTCCAGGTCCAGGTGTTGATGGGGGCAGTGTGAATCCTATTTTTGATTCTCTTAGTAGTTCCATTCCTTTACTGACAATTACTTTAAATAATCTTTTTTTGTTAAATGGAATGACTAGTGGAGGAATTTTTTCTGATGGAGGAATTTTTGTTGGCAATGTAGGTAATGGATCGTTAGATATTACAAATTGTTCTATTCAAGATTGCAACGCTACTAATTCTGGAGGAGCCATAAAGTTTGATCTCGTTACTGGAATTTTAAATTTTACAGGCAATGATTTTATAAGATGCCATGCAAATTCTCAAGGAGGAGCTCTAAGAATTGATGCTCCAACAAATCTTATTACTAATAATACCTTTGATACTTGTACAGCTAGTGATGGTGGTGCCATATTTGCATCAGGTACTACAGCCACAACTATCGTAAGTAGCACATTTAAAGATTGCATATCTACTTCTCATGGCGGCGGGATTCATAGTATAGCCACAAATTTAAATCTTGCAGATAGCACATTTACAAATTGCACATCTACTTCTCGTGGCGGCGGGATTTACATGGTAAATAATTTAAATCTTACAGATTGTTTATTTTTAAATTGCACATCTACTAACGGAAGAGGAGGAGCAATTTATATTCTAAGCACCTCTTCTACAGATATTGCAAAGAGTACTTTTACACTTTGTCAAGCTAATAGCGGAGGAGGGATTTATGTGAATGATGCGACTACAATAGATCTCACAGATAATACTTTTACCCATTGCCAAGCAACTGCTGGAGGGGCGATTTTGCTTATTGCCGATACAGTAAATATGACAGATAACATATTTAACGACTGTCATGCTACTAGCTCCAGTGGTGGAGGAATACTTTTAACGAAGGGTAATTTAAATGTAATACGCGCATCTTTCACAACTTGTACAGCTTTTGCTGATGGAGGAGGGATTGGTATTCAAGCTCTTTTTTCTGGAAATATTACAGATAGTAATTTTACAAATTGTCAAGCTAATAGCGGAGGAGCAATTTCTGCTGATAATATTACTACTTTTCTAAACATCACTGATTGCTTCATTCAAGATTGCCAAACTAATTCTGCAGGTGGTGGTCTTTATGTAAATTTTATCGATATAGCAACTGTAACAAATGTGACATTTACAAATTGCGAAAGTAATCTTGGTGGGGGCCTTGGCATGGGGAATTTGACTGATTTAAATCTCACAGATTGCTCATTTATAAATTGCAAAGCAAACAAATCGAATAATTCTAAAGGCGGCGCCATCAATATTGGTATTTTTAATAATGTAAGCATTTTAGGATCTGCGATTTTTTCAGGAAATAGTGCAACAGGTGGCGGTGGTGATATTTTCATGGACACCGATTCTACTCTTACATTTAATATCTCTTCTGATGTTAATATCCCAAATGCCATCGAAGGTCCCCTAACACCTGATTTATTTTTCTTCAGAACCTTTACAAAAAAAGGCACAACTAAGCTCACTTTGCATGGAGATAATACCTATGCAGCTCCTACAACAATTGAAAATGGTGAGCTTAATATTTTTTCTGGATCTACCATTGCTGATATCCTCATTGAAGAAAATGGCACTTTTTCAGGAAACGTTCATGTAAAAGAAGAACCGTCGCTTTCTCTTTCAGGAGATGTCACCAATAATGGCACAATCTCACCTGGAAATCAAAATATTGGAATTATGCGTATTGATGGGGATTTTGTACAGTCCACAACAGGCATTCTAAAAGTAGATATCACACCAACTGCACAAGATTCTGATAAAATCTTTATTAAATCTGGAAAACTCGCAACTGTCGAAGGCACTATGGAAATAAATATCGGAATTGGAAACTATATTGGTGGAGTATTATATACTGTCATCGATGGTCCTACAAATATTATAGGTGTGACAATTGTAAAAACAGGCCCCCTAAAAGATTCTGTAGAAATCGAAATTGTTCCAGGAAGTTTAAACATCCTTGTCACAAGTACTCTGCTTTTTCCATGCGATGATGTAGCGGCAGGCAACCCTCAAACCATGGTCAATGCCATTAGAAACTTAGATATTCAACCTTTAACTCCTTTAGCTCAAATTGTAGAAGCTTTAGGGATCTTGCCTTGTCCATCACAAGAATTGAATGATACCTTAAATAAAATGACAGCAGCAAATTATGCCAATTTAGAATGGATCACACTTTCTACAGATACACAAGCATCTTCTATCTTTGCAAATCATGCTCATTCTTTAAAATGCGCAAAAAAAGGTGCATGCGGTTCGTATAAAAATACGGGGTTTTGGATCAATGGTCTTGGAAACTTTGAAGATGTCAATTCCTTTGATTGGCTTTCTGGTTATGAAGCCAATACGGGTGGCTTTTTAATTGGACTCGATCATTGCTTCAATCATTTTTATTTTGGAATGGGTGGTGGATACACCTACACAGATTTTGATCTTAAAGACAATTCTGGTTTCGGAGATATTAAATCGAGTTTTGGGGCAATTTATGGAAGTTTTATTACGCATTATTTTATTGCAGACGCCTCTGTTTTAGTTGGCGCAAAACATTTTGACATGAATCGAAAAGTCGCATTTTTAATGATCAATGCTGTCTCTCATTCTGCATTCAACTCCCCTTTTGTTAATACGCATTTAGGACTCATGGCAAAAAGCACTATGCGTGATTTTCACCTAGAAGTTTTTGGCAATATCGACTATCACTATTTGTATAGAACAGCCATCTTAGAAACAGGCTCGCCCATCAATCTATTCATTACAAAACACCATTCCCACTTTTTAAAAGCAGAAGTGGGAACACACCTAAAAGTGATGTTGCGCCAAAGCAATATCTGTTATGTCCCGTTTATTGGATTTAGCATCATTAAAAAAGTACCTCTTGGAAAAACCAATTACAATGCTCGTTTTGAAAATAGTGATTTTTGTATGTACACGCTTACATCCAATACATCTCAAGAACTCGCTTCCCCTCAATGTGGCATTCGCATCCACACAAGATCCTTTAATTTCATGATCAGTTATAAAGGCGAGTTCAACAAATACACCAAAGATCATCAAGTCGATGGTCATTTTGAATGGACTTTTTAATCCAAATTTTCTAAGAAATATATATGCGCTATTTATTTACACTACTGTGTGTTCCTATTGTTCTTTATGGTGTTGTTGTTTCAGATGCGAATATCCTCAACACAGAAATTCAACTCTTTACTCAAACAATCACATTTGGAAATGATATTGATCTTAAATCTTTAGAACTTCCTTATAATCAGCTGCACCCCATAAATTCTAATCCAGATTTCACATCAACTTCTCATCCTATTCTTATTGATGGAAAAGGCCACTCATTATCAGATAGTGGAAAAACACATCGTGGTCTATTTGTTCGAGGAGGTGCTGTCAATTCAAAACTTGAACATCGACACACTGTCTGCTGTCAATCCAAGTCAAGATGCGGGCGGTGGTGGCGGTGGAATAGGTGGCGGCATTTTTATTGATGAAGCTGCCGTTGTTGTATTAGAAAACGTCACTTTTACGCAATGTTGTGCTGTGGGAGGTCATGGAGGTTCTGGAAATGGCGGCGGTGGCGGATTTATGAGCCAAGGCGTCTCTAACAGCGTCAATAATGGCGGAGGCGGGGGCGGCGGACTTTTTGGAAATGGCGGTGATGGCGCTGGTAAAAAAGTCGATCTGACCGATCCAACTGCCCCAAGTCCTCGTGGTGGTGGTGGTGGCGGCGCCCTGTATGCTGCTTACGAAAATCCTTCTTCTGATAAGTTAACCCAAAAGAAAGACCCCGGCAGCGGTGGAGATGATTTTGAGGGAAAAAACGGCGGTCCTCCTAATACTTCTGGAGGAAATGGCGGCGGCGGCGGTGGCGGTGGCGGCGAACACCTTGGTGGAAAAGGCGGCCATGGAGGTGATGCTCTAGAATTTGCCGGCGGCGGCGGCGGCAACGTCGTTGTTGGTGGCGGGCCTAACCCTCGTGCTGGAAATGGCGGCAAAGGTGGATTTGCTGGCGGCGGTGGTGGTGGTGGAATCGATTTTTTCAGATCGTCTGATGATGGGAAAGGTGGAAACGGTGGATTTGCTGGCGGCGGAGGCGGTGCTGGTGACACGCACATTTTCGAAGGCGGCAGCGGTGGATTTGCTGGCGGCGATGCAAGCCACACCTCTAATTTAGCAGGTGGTGGCGCTGGACTTGGCGGTGCAATTTTTATTCGTAAAGGCGGAGATCTAACGATCAAAACGTCTACTGCATTTTCAGACAATGTTGTGCAAGGTGGCACGGGCGCCAATCCGGGACAAGCTTTGGGAAAAGATGTTTTCATGATGTCAGGTAGCCAACTTACATGGGATTTATCCACTGACATATCTATCGACTCTCCTATCGAAGGCAATCAAGGACGCATCGATGTAGATACACCTAATGATGGTTCAACAACAACAAAAGGCCTGACAAAACAAGGAAAAAGAAAACTTTCTTTAAAGGGTGAAAACACATACACAGGGACGACAAAAATAGAAAAGGGTGAATTAAATCTCAATGGATCGATTGTCACAGACACCATTGTAGAAAAAGGAGGTATTTTAAGTGGAAATCTTCAAATCAAACAAAACATTCAAAAAGCCAATCGAGGTGATCTTACAAACCACGGAATGGTTTCTCCTGGAAATAAAAATCGCGGAAAAATGGATCTAACAGGACATTACTACCAATCCAAAGATGCTATTTTAGATGTGGATATTACTCCAACTTTAGAAGATTCAGACAAAGTATTCATTAATGACATACAAATAGCTACACTAGAAGATGACGCTATTCTTCAAGTGAATATAGATCCTGGAAATTACGTCAAAGGTTCGGTGTATACTGTGATCAATGGTCCTACAACATTTAATCCTGAAAAAATAAAAATCGTAAAAACAGGTCCTCTAAAAGACAAAGTGCTGATCAAAATCAAACAAGGCAGTTTGATTTTAATTATTGATAATCAAGTCATTTTTGATGGTGGAGGTGGAGGATGTGCATTAAATCAAAATGCACAAGCTGTTGAAGATGGTCTTCTAGGTCTGTCTATTTTACCAAATACAGAGCTTGCAAAAATCATCGTCGCTCTTGGTGTATTAGAAGACTGCCCTACATTCAACGATACACTCAATAAGATGTCAGCTGCAAATTATGCAAATATAGAGTGGATCACCCTTTCTACAGATACCCAAATAAGCTCTATTTTAACCAATCACATCTACTCACTGAAATGCCAAAAAACAAATGCATGTGGAACATGCAAAAATACAGGAATTTGGATCAATGGGATTGGAGATTTTTACACCCAAGATCCTTTTGATTTTTTAAGTGGATTTGATGCCAATACATCAGGTGCTGTTGTAGGAGTCGATCGCTGCTGGCAAAAAATGTTTTTTGGAATCGGCGGAGGCTACACATATACAGATTTTACATTCAAAGAAAATTCTGGATTTGGACATATCCATAGCGGATTTGGAACCATTTATGGTAGTTTTATAACCAAATATTTCGCCACAGACGCCTCTGTGATTATGGGCGGAAAACATGTCGATCTACATCGCAAGCTTGCTTTTTTGACAATTAACAAAACAGGACTCAATTCTTTTGATGCTCCTTTTGTCAACACACACTTAGGACTCATGTTACAGGGTCATATGCATGATTTTCGCTTAGAAGTCTTTGGAAACGTGGACTACCATTATCTTTATTTAAGCCACATGTACGAAATGAATCCACCCTTAAGTTTACAGATCTTCAAGCATCATTCCCATTTCTTAAAAGGAGAGCTTGGTATGCTTTTAAAGGGTGTTTTTACTTCTCAAGCTACTTGCTACATTCCTTTTGTAGGTATTAGTGCGATTAAAAAAATGCCTCTTGGAATCACAAACTACAGTGCTAAATTTGACAATTCTACTTTCTGTATGGATATTTTCACTTCCAACAAAATACAAACGCTCGTATCTCCTAAATGCGGACTTCGTATCCATTCTCGTTCTTTTATCTTTACCATTAGCTATGAAGGCGAGTTCAATGCTTGCACCAATGAACACCAAGTCGAAGGACGTTTTGAGTGGATTTTCTGATGTGAGTTTCTAACTGATGTTACGCAGTAAATTCTGTTTAGAAAAGGAGCGAAAGGGCACAAGATACAAGCACTGCAACAAATTCAACTCCATGAGAGTTGAATGAGGAGCAGAGCGTAGTAGATTGTTCCTTGCAGCCCTTTTATGAATAGAAGGTAATGCGTAATATCAGTTCTAGTTTTCGAGCATGTAATCGATGGTATCTTTGCCTTCCTGATAGAAATATTTGTCTTTGACTTTTCCATCGACAATTTCAAAGATATAGTGACGATCTTCCCTCATACCGTGGGGAGCCTGGAAACGTTCAATATAGATGTAATCCTTCCTTGTTGGATTGACATTGCGAATTTCATAAGGCCTTCCATGTTCTTTGACAAGCACCTTTACACTGGTTCCTGTTTGAACAGCATCAAATTCATTCTTTGTCATTAATTCACGTCCACCCGATTGGCAAGAAAACATGAATAGCATAAAACTTAAAAAAAGAAAACTTATTTTTCCTTTAATTTCCATAATTTCCCCTCAAGTTTGGATCTTAATTGATCTTCTGCCATAAATTCTGCTTTAAATTGGTATTGGTTATTTTCTTTTTTTTCAAATAATTCATATCCCTCAAAAGCCACATCTAAATTCTTATCATATTCCCAAGCAATTAAGTTTTGATCAAAAATGCCTTTAGCACTAAGCCTACCTACAGAATGGTTTTCAAGTTCAACTTTGAGCTTATCCCCTTTTAGAATATCAATATAGAACACATTATGCATATGATCCTGAAGTCCTGCAACTTCAATCTCTTGCGTACATTTTATTTTTTGATCACCTATTTTGTGAATCAGCCAACGGCTATAAAACTTTAAAGACTCTTTAACAAGGTTGAGCTGAACTGTTCCCTCACCTAACCAAACGCCCTCTTCAAACAAGAATTGATGCATTTTAAAACCTAAATCGCCTTATAAAAATACTTTGTACAAGTCCAAGTGATCCCATCACGACTAAAATTTGAGATCCCCCATAACTTACAAGCACAAGAGGCACACCTGAAATGGGCAAAACTCCACACATCATTGCAATATTTAATAAACCATGCAGCATGATCATTAAAATCATCCCAAATCCTAAAAGATAACCAAAATAATCGTTTGCACTACTTGCGCTCCTAAACCCCAGATACCCTAAAAAATATAAAAGGCCAATCAAAATATACATTCCTAAAAGGCCAAATTGTTCTCCTAAAACACAAAAGACTGAATCTGTGTGAGCTGTAGGCAACCATCCACTTGTTGAAAAATCGCTTTTTCTAAAACCTGTCCCCAAAAATGCTCCTAGTCCAATCGCATTCAGAGCCGCTTTTTGATGATATGTTTTAGGATTGAGCCTCTCAAACTGATACTCCTTTACGATTTTAGTCGCCATAGGCTTTATCGTGCTATGCGGAACGATTTCTAAAAAAAGTGCGGCAATAAAAACAAAACAAATGCAAAAAACCACAACCATGGATCGCAAAATAAAGCGATTGGCTCCAGCTATACTCAACATTCCAAACAGCATGAGTAATAAAATCAGTGCTGTGCCTAAATCGGGCTGTTTAAGAATCAACACAAAAGGGATCAAACCAATGATCAGCGCAATACTTGTATTTTTGAAGGTATGCATACGTGCTTTATTTCGATCGATAAACCATGCAAGCATGATCACGACAATACACTTAGCCACCTCACTTGGCTGGATATCAAATCCCAAAAAGGGAAGACGATACCATCGAAACACATTGCGTACAGGAGACATAAAAAATAAGCCCACTAAAGATACAATGACAATCCCATACAAAATAGGGGCTAGATCTTTGAGTTTATGATAATCAAATAAACAGACAAGGACATAAATCCCCCACCCCAAAATAAACCAACGCAGCTGTTTTAAAACATAGGGCGTAAAAAATTTACTCTCTTGTTCAAAATGATCCATCGTGACACTAGCAATCAGAATAAGTGACAAACACATGACTAAAAACAGCATCACAATCTGCGAAAAATCAAGGTAACGTAATTGCTTCATGATTTTTATTATAAGTGTATGAATAAAAAAGTGAACAGAAAATCATTCTTGTTTAATGACTGACTCTGCGCAGTAGATTCCGTTTAGAGGAGGAGCGAAAGGGACAAGATACAAGGATAACGATGAAATCCAACTCCAGACTGATCTTATGTAGTAAATTTTATTTAGAGGAGGAGCGAAAGGAGCAAGATACAAGGATAACGATGAATTCCAACTCCAGGAGAGTTGGATGAAGAGTTAGACGCCGTAGATTGTGCCTTGCAGCACTCATATAAATGGAATCTACTGCACAGAGTCAGTTGATAATCTCATGACTAAGATCTGGCTCTACAATGAGATCGGGATGGATTTTGGACTGCAGGGTTTCTTGAATGTAAGAGAGTGTGCCTCCTATTGCAGAAGGACATGAAAGGCAATTACCACTATATTGAATCTTTACAATATTTCCTTTCAGATCCATCACTTCCACCCCTCCCGAATCCAGTTCAATATAAGGACGGATATCTTCTTCAATTACATGTTCGATATATTGGATTTTTTCCTTAAGGGGCATGGTAAAAAACTGTTTGATGTAGTCACCTTTTTCCATGATTTCAGGTATGGGCGTATCGGGTACGTCTTTTACTGAAATGTGCGCTAAAGGTTGCAGGACTAAATCCATCAGTTTTAAAATACGCTCAATGTACGGTTCTATTGCAACAAAAAAATCTTTGCCAATTCCCAATTCTTTGGCAATCAACTCTTTTGAAATGCGTTGTGCTTGCATATGATTTTTTCTGATCAAAAGCGCACAAAGCGTCTCTAAAAGCGCAATCAGCATGCTACTGCCCAACACTTGATAAGCTGCATCACAAATCACACCATCTTGTTTATCCACCAATACATAAAGTCGCATGCAATCGTCACTACTCTTGCTTTGACTCAAAAACAACTCTTTGGCCTCTGCCAACTCTTTTGTGAAATGTTTTGCAAAAAGCATGTTTTGGATACGATCTTTCATCTGAGGTGAGTAAGCATCCCATATTAAAGATGACATGATGCCCTCCTGAGTTTTTCCACAGCGCATTTGATCTTTTCTATCAAGTTATCGATCGAATCTTTTGTCATCTTTTCAGAGAGTTGAAAAGAAAGACTTGACCTTGCAAATGCAAAGGGATGTCCAATGTTTAGCAACATATCTTTTAAATCTTGGAAAGGGCCATTTCCTATGCTTGCATCCAGACCTTCTAATAAATAAAGAAGCGCTTCTTGATCACATCCCAAAAAGCTCGCAATGACACAATTTGGTAAACTTAGCGGGGGATGTGAAAAAATACTGCACCCTTCAATCATATTAAGTTGTTTGACAAAATAGTTTCGCAAAAGGGCGCAAGACAGTGCACATTCAGAATGCACAGCAGCATAAAGTGCAGTATCAAAAAACTGAACATCATGATAAAACATTCTTTCTTCTAATAATTCTTTTCCAATAACAATCGCATGATGAGGCGAGTTGATGGCTTCTAAAGAAAATGTGACAAAATCCGCTTCAATATGTTTTAGATCGATGTCAAATTTTCCTATTGCATAGGTTACATCAACGTGTAAAAGTATATCAAGCGGGGCGAGTTTTTCTTGGATTTTTTTGATTTCTTGAATAGTTCCTAAAAGTGGATCGGCAAGACAGAGCGTGACAAGAGATGTTCTATAGGATAAATGTTTTTCTAAATCTTCTAGATCGATAGTTCCATCTTTGTGGCATTTGATAAAATGCAAAATGCATCCCCTTTTTTCTAACTTTTCTAGCTTCTCTAAAAGCAAACGCGGCATGGTTTGAGGTACTAAAATATATGTTTTACCTGTTTTAATCGCATTTTCAAAAACGTGATCATAAACTCGAAAAAGAGCCTGTTGTAAAGATGGCATCATCGAAATTACAGCATTTTTAGGCGCTTTAAGTGTTTGTTTAATCCTTTCATAACCCGCTTCTATGAGTTTTTTTGCCTCAAGTGAATCAGGCGCGATTTGATGTTTTTCAAATAGATGTTTTTTTTCTAAAAGTTGCTCAGATAATGGATGAAAAAACGCACTCATGACTTCACAAAGTTTCCATCAATGTATTGGTAAATAATGGGATGAGCTGTGGGAATTTCCAAAGAGGAGATCTCTTTACCACTTTTTCCTTCCAAATACATTGTTAAAGCTCTCAATGAATTTCCATGCGCGCAAATGAACACATTTTTTCCATTTTCAATATGTTTTAAAATGACATCTTGAAAATAGGGTACGGTGCGTTGCGCTGTCTGCTGCAAACTCTCTCCCTTAGGTGGTGAAGTATCATAGCTTCGGCGCCATGCGTTAAATTTCTCATCTCCAAATGTTTTTTTGATAAAATCCTTATGCATCCCCTGAAGCTCTCCATACATCCGTTCGTTGAGTTGCCATGCCATGATTGTGGGAATGGTTTCTTCATCAGAATAGATGTGATCCCATCCTTTGTGCAACTTATCCTCTGGATGAAAGACACGACAAACCTTATCAGACTTATTATATGCCATCGCGATAAAACAGGTCATATGTGCACGTACCAAAGCAGATGTGAAGATAATATCCACCTCTTCTTCTGCCATCTCCTTCCCCGCTTTGATTGCTTCTTCAATTCCTTTTTCATCTAATGGAATATCTACCCAGCCTGTAAAGATATTTTTTTCATTCCAAACAGACATTCCATGCCGCATCAAAATAAGTTTTGACATATTTTCCCTCGTTTTTGTCCAGTATAACAAATATTCACACAAAATCCAAATGCTAGATTAGAAAATCCGCAAAAGATGCAATAGTATTTTTGAAAGGAACACTAATACCAATAACAAAAATTAACCGCACAAATTCATCTTCATCTTTTCAATCTTGCTAACCACCGAGGGGGCTGTTTGTACAGCCCCCTCGGTGGTTAGCAAGATTTCCAAACTTTATTCAGATTGAAAATCTTGAATCCAATTTATACATTTAATTTTTATCATTGGGGTCTTGTTGAATAACTAGATTTTGATAAGTGTTATCCTGTTGAACTTTCCCTCATTAAGCAGCTTTTTGGTTAATCATTTTGTTTAAAACCTGAGTTTCTAAGTTTATTTCACTCATTATCAGGGATATAACTCTTTCTTCTCATGCTTTTTACCTCAAAAATGGCCTTTTGACCATTCCCTGCGGTAAAAATCCCGAGAATTTAAGAGTAATCTCCTCTTGATACTGAATAAACTAAACTTAGAAACTCAGGTTCAAAGAAGGCATTTTAAGTGAGCTTCCACTTTTTGATTTTCAGATTTTCTAGAGAAAGCTGTTTCTACAAGAGCTCTCATGTTCCCAAAAATGAATTTCTATCTTAGTTCCATCAGGATTAGTATGAATATATCTCATTTTTTTCCACTCTTTTTGAAATCTCGGATCTTTAATTTTACCCTTCATAATCCGTTTTCCTGGTGCGCTTTTTGCTTCTTCTAAAGTGAGCTTTTCTTTTAGATTTTTGGGTTCTGTTCTAACATCTGGTTTTTTATCAACCTTCCCCGACGAATTCCTTTTATTATACAACACATTGCTAAATCTTCGAGTATTTTCTGCAATAATTGGCCAAGCAAGTCTTCGAAGGCCATCAGCTGTCATCACAGCTCCAGCCACTACCATAGGTGCACCAACAAAAATACCTGTACCTCCTGTGCCAAAAGTAATCCCAGTACCACCGCCCATCATTTTAAATCCTAATATTATTTCTGCTATACCAGTAGCAGCGTCCATGTTCCTTTCAAACTCTTCTGAAAGACCATGCACTCCCGCTGCTGAAACTTGGTAAGATGCGTTATTTGGGTCAAAAGCTGCTTGCGTTCCTGGTATCATTTGATTTGCAGGCATTCCTCGCAAAGCAGATTCTACACTATGCAAACTAGTACGCAACCTTTCACGATTGGCTATTTTTATCACGTATGGGATGGCGGTTGGTGACACCAAGGCCAAAGGGTGAATCATGGAGTGGATTACGTGTGCGATCATAGTCCGATCGTAAACGATCGTAGAAACTCGACATCAGTCCGTAGGAATCTATAAAAGAAAGGGGCGAGTTGAGAGCAAAAGCATGGAGGTAGGCTTTTTTTATTCATCAAAGGTTACAAATCCTTCAGTCCATCCAAGTAAACCAATCCTGCATTCATTTATTTCAAACTTATTATGTATTCTTTTTAATAGAGGATTTTTTTTGATTTTTTTTAAAGCTCTTTTAGCTTTTTCTTTAGAAGAAAAAACCCCTATTAATTTTACATCATCATGTCCATCTTCAAACTCATTTACATAATGTAAAAGATATACTTTTTTTAAAATCTTCATGCTAGTAAATCACTTTGTAATGTTTTGATTAATTCATTTAATACACTATTATCTATTTTATCAATTACACATTCTTGAATGTAAAATCCTCCTAAATAATCTCTAAATCCTTCCAACTTCTTATAATTTTCCAGCTCATTTAAAGCCTCATCTTTAGAAGAAAAAACACCTATTAATTTTTCATCTATATGTTCATCTTCAAACGTATGCTTATGAGACAGTGTATAAACTTTATTCAAAAGAACGATCTCCCCATTTTTTTATTTTGTTATAATCACTTCCTGGCCCTTTATCATAATTTCCTTTGCCATTTTTTTCATCTAAAAGTCTTTTAGCAAAATCTTTCCCGGATTCATTATTATATGGTCTTTTACCTTTTGCCCAACTCGGTGCATCCTTTGCTCCCTCCTTACCACTAATTTTAGATTTAGCTTTTTTGAATTTATTAGGTTTTGAAGTTTCAAAACTCTTTGAGGTTTTGCTAAACAACACATTGCCAAATTTTTGCATACTGTCTGCAATAATTGGCCAAGCAAGTCTTCGAAAGCCATCAGCTGTCATCACAGCTCCGGCCACTACCATAGGTGCACCAACAAAAATACCTGTACCTCCTGTGCCAAAAGTAATCCCAGTACCACCGCCCATCATTTTAAATCCTAATATTATTTC
>JAAKFQ010000024.1 GCA_011064725.1 Chlamydiota bacterium
CTACAAATTCGATGAGCAGAAAAGATGCAGCTCCCATGTTTACCCATTTGTAAATTTTATAGCTAAAGACCACATTGATATTTCTAGAGGGGTCGGTTACAAGCCATGTGACAAGAATGACGGTTCCAAAAAAAGCAGTTTGGAAAATCCAAGCCCGTTTATGATAGCCAAGTCGATAGATCAACCAAAGTAAAAGAAAAGGCAATGCAACATGGAAAAGAGATAAAGTTCTTAGCCAAACTGAGGATTCACTATTGAAAATATAAGCAGTGAAACCTGCCAATTTGATGTCAAAGAGGTAGGTAAACAATGTGAAAACAAAGTCAACATTCCACAATGATAAAAATATAAAACCGCCAGCAGCTGCCATGCTCGCTAGGAATCTTGATTCAAATAGCGTTGCAAAAAAAGCTAGAAATAAAACGATGTCTGAGAACCAAAGAAAATTTGAAGGTCCGTGACCTATCCAATATCCTGGAATAAAAACAGCCATAAAAACAGCGAAAAGCCATTTAGTGTAACAAGGGATTTTTCGATGTGACATTTTATTAATTTGTTGTATCTTTATGGTATTATAATCCGATGTTTTTCGCACCTGCAATTTCGGGGATAAAAATTGTGTGAAATTATTTGCCTAGTTACACCGCATCTATGAAAATTAATCGTAAAAATATATCGTCAGGATCTCCAATGGAAAGGTCAATCGGCTTCTCGCGTGCTGTTAAAATTGGAAATATGATTTCTGTATCCGGAACAGCTGCAATTGCGCCAGATGGTAGTACTGTTTCCCTTGGTAGTGTTTATGAACAAACAAAATGCTGCATTGGAATCATGAAAAAGGCTATCGAAGAGGCTGGTGGCACGCTCGAAAATGTTATACGCACACGTATCATGCTCACAGACATTTCCAAGTGGGAAGAAGCCGCTAGAGCTCACGGTGAATATTTCACTGATATTCGTCCCGCATGTACTTTTTTTGAAGTGGGTGGCTTCATAAAAGCAGATTGGCTAGTAGAAACCGAAGCCGATTGTCTTCTTGTTAAAGACAGCGAAGAGGCGGCCCGTTAGGGGAATCCTACTTCCTTTGCCATTTGAATCGATTCGCACCTTTGTTTTTTTTGATCTATATGTACTATCTGAGGATAAGCAGTTGTGTCTAAGAAAGATTTTTGAAGTTTTTTTGTCTTTTCAAAAAAAGGATTTTTCTTTCGGAATTCTGAAAAAGCTTATTTAATTCGTAAAATTTAAATTTTTTTTTGACAATATTTCAATATAAAGTAATAATTTTGCTTTATAAAAGAGGAGTGTATGTATGAGAAAAATATTTCTATGGATTTTTACATTTTGTTCAATGAATGGATTGTGTGTATATAATATTGGAGGTTATTTTGAAAATTGGGCGCAATACCAAGCTGGATATAATGGTCAATATGCAACTAAACCAGAAGATCTTGATGCTTACATAAATGGATTAGATACCTTTTATTATGCTTTTAGTTTTTTTAAGTTTGGGTATGAAGAAAATTCACCTCAGCCGTGGGTGGATAATAAAACATATTATACAGTTCATAATAACTGGAATATTTATCCTTCAGAATGGAATGATATTAATTATTGGCACAAGACAGAGGGACAGTGGGATAAGGCTCTTGCATTAAGAAATACACATCCTGGTTTGAAGGTCGTTTTATCTATAGGAGGATGGTTTTTTGCTACTCCTGGTATATGGTATAGTGATACTACTCTTACTTATTTTCATGATATGTCAACAAATTCTGCAAATAGGACGGAGTTTATCGCTTCTGCTGTTGCACTTTGTACAGGTAACTATGTATGGGCAGGAACTACTCAAACTGACATAAATTTTGATGGAATTGATCTTGATTGGGAATATCCAGCAAGTACCCAACATGGGGGGAATGGAGCTGATTATCAAGGATATTATGATCTATTGAAAGAACTTGGTGCGGCATTGCATGCTCAAGGTAAGGTGTTATCAATAGCAGCCCCAGCGAGCGTTCCAGCAGGAACCGTTTCAGGAACTTATACCCCAGATGTAGGACCTCCAAAAAATGTGGATCCAAATATTCCTGCAACCTATTTTGAATGGTTGGCTGATTGTGCTAAGCATCTCGATCACATCAATGTGATGTGCTATGATTATTATGGCCCTGGTTACTCTGCTGTTACAGCAGATAACGCTCCTTTGTATCCTTTTCAAGGTCTTCTTTCTACACAACAAACTATTAGTGAATATAAAACGGCTTTTGCAGCAGTAGGTGGTGATTTGAGTAAAATCATCATAGGATTGGCAGCTTATGGGCATACTTTTGCTGGAGTAGATTTTAATACGGGTTGGGATTTAAATAATTATCCATATGGACCTGGTGCTAATTATTCTGGAGCAGATGCCGGAGGCCCTTTAACTAATCAGGCTGGTTATTTATCCTACATTGAAATTGAAAAATCTATTCCACCACCATCTATTTTGAATCAAAGTTCAGTTACGGGTAAATTACCTGCTAATCCTAATAACCGTACATTTGGAGATTATTTTCCTCATCAAAACAATAATATTATAGTAAATAAAGGAGCTAGCGATTCATATTATTACAATGGATTTAAGTATGATGCTGATACAGGCTGTTATTATGCCTACAATTCTACAAATAATGTTTGGGTAAGTTTTGATACACCTAAAAATGCTTCTTTTTTAAACGCTGGACAGCCGAGCTCTATTGAAGTCAAATGCAACTATGTTAAGGCTCAAGGATTGGGAGGGGTGATGATCTGGCCTTTAGATAATGATCTCTATACTTCACCAGATGAATCTATTTTGAAAACGATGGTGGATACGATGCAATAGTGCATTTGATCATTAATCTACTACCTAAAAAACCAAAAAGTTTTTTAGGTAGTAGATTGATTTATTTAGAATTCTATTTTTGCTGTTAAGGTTAGACCTTGAAGTGCTAATGCTCCAATATCTGAAGCAAATTCTTTGGTCACTAGTCTTCGTAATTGTTGTTGTGAAAAATAATAATTTATATCGTAGCTAGCAGAAAGATCTATTATCCATGCATCATTTTGAAAAGCTTTTCTCCATCCGAATCCAATAGCTGTATCAATGTTTGGAACAATATATGAGGTATCCTGTGCAATAGTATTTGAGCCTGAACCGTCATTTCTATCAATTGATGCTTTGTTATTAAAATCCTGGTAAAGAAGGGAAAAATTTAAATTTGTGAAGAACCGAAATGTTTCACAAAGGAGAAACTTGGTTGTAAATCCAACTTTTGGTCCAATTAACCATGAATTTAATTTATAATCTGCATTAAAACGATTGGAATTAGAAGAATCGATCGCATAAGTATTTATTTTCTGGTCAATCCACCCTCCTTTTAATCCACCTATAATTTGAAATATAAACCATTCACCAATATAAGAAGAACGACTTATATCTAAGGTTAGAATATCATAATCAAGTTTCCAACATAGATAAAACTCGCTATCTGTTACGACGGTTGTCCAATAATCTGTAAAACCACTTGCCCAAGAAGGTAGGGTCACTTTTTGAGAATTTGAGGTGTGTAATCTTACATATTCAGCATTTAGTAGCCAGCCATCTCTAAAAATTGCGCCGATGCCTACTTTAAAACCAAGATCAAAATCAGTGCTTAAGGTTTCAATTTGAAATTTATCCGTTGCAGTATTTGTTGGAGATAATTCTCCTAATTCAAGATCTTTTTCTCTTGGTTGCCAATAAATAAGTGAAGCATAGACATAAGCACCCCAACGGTTGCTAACATTATATTCATATTCAGAGGAAGTATATTTAAGAGGTTTTGATTGTTTTGCCGTAAATTTGTCTTTTGGCTCAGATTCATATTTCTGATCCATTGCAAAAACAGTTGAATTAAGTGTTAATGCTGCTAAAAATATAAAAAAAACATACAAATTTTTCATTTTTTTACTCCGGTAGTTGTAATTTTTTATAATTAACATTTAAAGAATTATTTTACAAAAAGATTATTTTTTTATTTAAATCTTAACGTTGCGTTATTGCATAAGTCTTTATGTATCAGGGGTGTTGTTTTGTTAAGAAATATTTTAATCAGGACTGGAATTAGAGAGATATGGTACGAATTGGTACCTACCGCATCCGCCATTATCTATTGATTATTTCTGATAACCTGATTTTTTATTAGTTTTACAAAATCTTATGTGCTTAGATTTTATCATAAAAAACCCCGTTTGTTCATTGACGGTGCATAATGACCAATATAATATTGAACAAGTTTTTTTCTTTGATTGCTTTACAATATATGGTACATGGTACTATACTTCGGATATACTTGGTGACTACATTGAGTATATTATCAATCGAGCTCCTAATTTGTATGGGAGCATTTAACTTAAGGAGAATAACATGTTTAAAAAATTGGTTAAATATGGCAATAGCAATGCCTTAGTGCTAGATCGTAGTATTTTAGCACTACTCAACATTAGTGAAGGTTCTGTATTAAAATTAAGAATTGAGGGTGATGCACTTATTATAAAAGCTGCAGATGTGGTAAAGCCTACTGAGTCTTTGATGCTAGATATGGAAAATCTGCATGATAAGATTCCATCATCTACTTGGGCTCCGACAAATTCAGTAATGGGTCTTGCAGAAGAAAATATGCGTAAATTTTGCAAAAAAGTTGAAAAAGATCCTAGCGCCATGGAAGAGCTAAAAGAATGGTTACCAGGAACTGAGAATTCAAAGAAACTAGAGGAAGCCTATAAAAAAATCATGCCAAAATATCAGAATGAATTCAAACTATTGTCTGGTAAAGGATTTAAAGAAGATTTTGATACACTCAATAAAAAATATCAAGGAGACACGACTTCAAAAGAATTCTTTGAAGAATTTCGAATTCTTCGTCTTAAGCATGCCCCGAAGCTTGCTGAATTTGATAAAGAAATGAAAGAAGCAAGCATATCGCTTGGTTATCCAGCTGATTTTTTTATACAATAAATTGAAAACACATGCCATTCTATCAAACGCACCTATTTTGGGTGCGTTTAGTAGAATTTGGGTCATAACCTATCCAATCTGAATTCTTTATCAATAAGATCTTCAGCAATAATGGTTTTTAATTGATTTATCTTCCATCATCATGCTAGCATTTATAGATTCGATAATAAACTGTTGGAGACTATGGCATACAATCAACAACTTGCAGAAAAAATTAGGCAAGCGCTTAACAATTGCAAAGGTGTTGTCGAAAAGAAGATGTTTGGTGGCATGTGTTTTATGGTACATGGAAAAATGTGCATGGGCGTTGTCAAAGATGATGCGATGTTTCGTTTAGATCCTAAAATTTACGATGAAGCACTCAAAAAAGAGGGTTGTCGGCCCATGGATTTTACGGGTAGGCCCATGAAAGGTTTTGTTTTTGTTGGTGATAAAGCCATTAGCACCAAGAAAGATTTAGATTATTGGGTGCAACTCGCGCTCGATTTTAACAAAAAAGCAAAACCGTCTAAAAAAAAGCGCTAGGTTTGGGTTAACAAATGGTATCTATAACATTCCTAAGTATATTAAATATTTTTAATCAATTTGCCTTTGTATGCTAAAAAAAGGTATGCAATACACAAGGAGCGTAAGCATGGAAATAGCGACAATTGGAATATTGGCAGGCATGGGACCGAAGTCAACAGCACCATTTATTGATCAAGTGGTGATCCAATCACAAAGCATTTTAAACGCAAAAGAACAAATTGAGTTCCCCCCAATGATGATTTATTCGCTTCCCACATCTTTTTACATGGATAAACCCATGGATCACGAAGTTGTAAAAAATGAGATATGCCAAGGACTAAAAAGATTAGAAAAGAGTGAAGTTTCATTTATAGTGATGCCATGCAATACAGCTCATATTTATTATGAATTTTTACAAAAATGTGTAAAAGTGCCATTGATAAATATGATAGATATGGCTGTAGATTCTTTGCCCTCCAATATAAAAAAAGTTGCCATTCTTGCGACCTCTTATACCATTGATTCACAGTTGTATCAAAAAAGATTAAAAGAAAAAGGTATTGAATACCTGGTGGATGAAGAATTGCAAGTACTTGTTAATCAATTAATATCAAAGATCACATCAGAAAAGGATTATGGATTTATAAAAAATTTATGGGAAAAAATTTCAAACATTCTAATTAAAAAAAACATTGATACTATTATATTTGCTTGTTCTGATTTAAATATTATATTGGATAAGGTTCAAATTCAGTTTAACATTGTGGACCCAACGCTATGTTTAGCAAAAGAAGCCGTTAAAAAATGGAAAAAAGTTAATGGGTAAGTCATATTGCATTGATAAAAGATAACCTTGCACCGGGCGGCACATTAGAATTTTTAGATCATGGAAGAGGTGATCAAGAAGATGTATATTCTGTTGAAACAGTCAACAAGTTTGGACAAGTCAGCACGCCAGCTACAATCACATTGCGTTGATAAGAAGTTCAGAATCACTTATATTTCTAGAATACGAGAGCAAAAATGACTTTTTTGAATCGAAACAGTATCAAGGTTCTTCTTTTAAATGAAAGACAAGAATTATTGTTGATGTGTGCAGACGATCCTAAAACAACATCTGCGGATGGGAAATATCATGGACGATTTTGGTTTCCTGTTGGTGGTGAAATCAATCCAAAAGAATCTATCAAAGAGGCTGCAATAAGAGAAATTTATGAAGAAACAGGAATTAAAGAAGTAGAATTTGGGCCTGTCGTTTGGTTTGGTGAATTTGATTTGGTGCTTGCTGGCACACCGACTCACCTTAAACAAACATTCATTGTGGCAAAAACCAAACAGCACAAAGTGTCTCTTGAGAACTTGACAGAAGAAGAGAAAAAAGTTGTCAAAAAAACAGCATGGTTTTCTTTAGAAAAAATTCAAAATAGCACAGAGGTTATCTATCCTGTTTTGCTTGCCCGCTATCTTCCAGATATTTTGCAGGGGAAATATCCAGATCAACCGCTTGAAATTGATTTAGCAAAACAACCAGAAGATTTGGAGGAAAAATGAAAGCTTTTTTAAAAAGACTTGAAGAAGTCGATCGTTTGCAATTGCCCAAAGGTGGGTATGTCATCGGAGGAAGTGGCCCGCTTGCAATCAGGGGGATTCGAGACGCTGTCGATATTGATGTTTTGGTTAAAAAACAGGTTTGGGACGCGCTGAATTTTCAGTACACACCAGAGAAAAACTACCTTTGCATTGGAAGTGTGGAAATTGGCTATGAGTTTTTAAATCTTAGTCCTATTTTGAATGAGGTCATCGACAATGCTGATATCATTGAAGGCTATCCTTTTATTAGTCTTAAGCACACGATTTTATGGAAAAAACATTTAAATCGTGAAAAGGATCAAAAAGACATCGCTTTAATTGAAAAATATCAGGCAAGGAGTGCTCTATGCTAATCAAAAAACAAGAGAGACAAAGATTTGAAAATAGCAAACAATGCACAGCTTATGAGTATCCATTTGAAGATCCAGATATTGATGTCGCACTGATTGAAATTCGTGGAAGATACCCAGATAAAGGATATGCCATCAATACACAGGTCAAAGAGATGATCTTTGTGGTTAAGGGCAAAGGTCATATCGTGATTGAAGACAAAAGATCTTCTTTAGAAGAAGGCGCTGCAGTGCTGGTTTTACCTCAAAAAAAGTATGTTTTAGAAGGAGATTTTACGCTTGTGATCTCTTGCAATCCTGCTTGGAGCCCAAAGCAGCACCAAACACTGGAAATGTAAAAATATTTTTTTAAAAATTTCTTATTGCATTTGTCGTGACATAAATAGATTTTCAAGTTAAACTGTCTCTATCTTAAGATTTAGATGTGCGTTGTGCATTTTGTTTTAGGGTATTTTTATTTTGAAATTTTTTTTAGGAGACCTTATGGGTAAGAAGTTATATGTTGGCAATTTAGCACATGAAATTACTAACGAAGAATTAAAAACTTTATTTGAAGAACATGGTACAGTTGTATCAGCTCAAGTAATTATAGACCGTGATACAGGCCGTTCAAAAGGATTTGGTTTTGTAGAAATGGAAAACGATGAAGAGGCGCAAGCTGCCATTACAGAAATGGATGGCAAAGAAGCCAGTGGCCGTGCTCTTAGAGTCAACGAAGCTAGACCCCGTGAGGAGAGAGGCAGTCGTGGCGGTGGTGGAAGCCGTAACGGTGGCAATCGTGGCGGTTTTGGCGGAAATAGACGCTACTAGTCTTTTTAAAATGAGGCTTTTTTCTAAGAATGAATAAAGCCTCATATCTTGAATTATTTCACTTTTTTGTAAATATAGGCAAAAAGGCCTCCAATCACAAGGCCATAGATGAAGGACTCAACAATACCTAGGATGAATCCTTGAATGGTCATGGAAAAGCCTGGATAAGAGACAATCAGAAGCTTTTCATGGAAACTTTTAAGATCTGCGCTTGGAGTCCAAAATCCCCAAAACATGCAAAAAACAAACAAAATAGCCCAAGTAAGTCCTAGGCTTAATGCGACTTTTTTTACTTTCATTTCAACCCTCCGGTTTTTTGACCTATAATTGTTTTTGGATTTTTTTTGCAAGAAATCTAATGAATCGATAAGGTGCGAAATAGGGGTATACAGCACCCTAGCGCATGTGTTTTATATGCGCTTAAGCTTAAAAACGGATGCTACCGGCAGTAAATTCTGCTTAAGCGTCAGTTAAAAAGGAGGAAGTTGTGGATATGGATTATGGTTTTGGTATGGCTGGGATCTTAATGATTCTTTGGTGGGGATGGTATCTTATCTTTACCGTTATTGTGGTTGTCAAACTATGTCAAATTGCCAAATATTTGAAAAAGTAACCGTTGCGATTTAAACACTAAGCTTTGATAATCAGAGCCTATGGCTCGGATTCAAAAAAAGGAAAAATATTCCTTATTTGTGCGCTTACTTTGTCTTTTTCAAAGATGGAAATATAAACGAGTGCTTCCTCCAACCTATGTTTGGGGATATGTACCCAAGCTCTATCTTCCTTTCTTGAAGCTGGGCGCAGCTTTTAGAAAAAAATCTAGTTTAGATCGAAAACTCAAAGGGTATTTGATGCTCTATATTTCCATGTTTAATGAGTGTTCTTTTTGTGTCGATTTGAATGCGTCTGAATTACTCGATATGCAAGAAGATACAAACAAAATCCAAGTGCTAAAACAATTTGAAACAAGTAAGCTATTTTCAGAGGATGAAAAATGTGCTTTAACGTTTTGCAAAAAGCTTCTTTTAAAAGAAGCTATCACGGAGGATTTTTTCGAAGGGCTAAAAACGCGATTTTCAAATGAGCAAATTGTAGAAATGACGGCTTTGATCGGTTTTCAATTCTTTTCTTCTTTATTTAATTCGGCGCTTGATGTTCAGTCCTTTGATTTTTGCAATCTTGATTTAAAGTAATTATTTTATATATAATCCGCGGTTATGAGTATCGCTTTTCCTAAAACAAAACTGCTGTGTTCTATTCAGAAATTAAATGTAACGACGACTGCATGGAATCGGTTATTGAAACATGTTCCAGAAAGTATGCGTACGTTAGCGTTATTTATCGATGAGATTGTTAAGCATTACGTCAAAGAGAACAAACAACATCTAAAATATGAAGAAATTGACATGAAACTTCCTCTTGAAGAAGAAGAGAAAAGGGGATTTGACATCAAAGTGTTTGTGGCAACGCACAGTTATAAAAGACCCGTTGCCAATTTTTTAGCGCAATTAGATGAAGAAAACCAGTTTAAAGAAACAACGCATCATTTTTTGATCTTTTTTTATCGTACAGTCAGGACAGTAGACGAAATTTTTACACTGACAATGGGAAAAGCTTGGGAGGTTGTCAAGCCATATAGGAGTTTTGCGTTTCCAATAGCAGTCACAAAACGATTAATGGAACCTGGACAGTCTACGGTGCGTTCACGTGATTTAGTGGGAAGTACATATTCTAAAGTTCTGCAATATAAAGCTCCTCATGAAAGGGTGACAGAATCAGAAGATTTAGATCAAATTACCTTTTTTTCTAAATTTTTTTTCAGAGAGGATGCATCGATTTATGATCTTGCAAACTTTAGAAAACGCATATGGTGTGCAGATGTGGGTTTAGGTATCTTCAAAATCAATAAAGCATTTAATTTTAAGTTTTATTTTCCTCTTCTTGACCATCTTGCTGAAATTTTTCGACATGAGCCCACACAAACCACAGATTCTGAGCCTGAGACTGATGATAATATCGGGTTTATGTTTTTAGAACGTGTATGTCAGGTCGATGTAGAAATAGTTCATCGACTAGATGATGCTTTAAAAAGAGGACTTTATGCCATTTATTCAGAAAATCCGGCGCCGTCTTTAGATTTTGTGCATCGTTATACAGATGATTATTTTGCTTCTAGAAGGTACACTTTTGTATTTGGTCCAGATGAAAAATCCTCTTTCAACATTCCCCCTACATCTAATGACGTAATGAAACTTTTACGCAAGCATTTTGGTTATATTTCTGAAGATGAATTTAGAAAAAAGTTATTTGAAGTTAAAGTTGCATTTTTGAGAAAAGGAAGTCACTTTTCAGAATCCATTTTTAAATTTTTTGAAGGAGAAGTGGTAGACAAACAAGGCTGTCATTATTTTAAACTAGGAGGGATTTGGTGGTCTGTTCGAGCAGAATTTTTTATTTTAATCCAACAAGATTTTGAGCGACTTTTAACACGTTGTCTCATAAGTCAAGATGAAACGGCACAACTTAAAAGGCTTTGGCTTCCTTCAAAAGACTTAGCGGGATTTACTAGAACAGATTTTGAAAAGACCACACAAGAACCCTTGGAAGCAGTCAGTGGGCAGTTAAAACGTAAAGGTCGTGGTTCGGTCGGTAGTACAGATGACTCTATCCCTCCGCATACAAAGAAATCCAAAAAAACCCTTTTTCTTTGGAAGAAGGAGGAATTTTATCTCAGACAAAAAAAGGAAAATATATTGTCACAGATTCTGTTCCTATGGATCTAGATCTAACTGAACCAGTCGTAGATTTTTTAGAAGAAAAACGCGAACTTTATAAACAAGTGGCAAAAGAGGCAGTGTATAATAAAGGATATTTAGGGACAGATAATTTCATTGTTGCAGATACCATCACGGCGCCAGGTCAAGGTATTCATATCGAACTATTTGATTTGATGCAGATTACAGATACGCATGTGTATTTATACCACGTCAAAGAAGGATTTTCGCAAAAAACAAGAGATGCCTGTTCTCAAGTCCGTGTGGCTGCCAAAGCCTTGAGAAAAGTAAAGGGGACTTCGCTTTCAAAAAGCATATTAGAGGGTTTTTGGCAAGATGCTGTCGAGTCCGATTTTTCCTCATACAAAGAGGAAGAGCGTAAATATCGAGAAGCTGTCAAAAAAAGTTTGCTTAAATTGGGCTCAGATCCAGCGAATGCAAAAAAAGCTTTTTTCAATCTCTTTTTAGATGGGAAACGCAAAGTGTGTTTTGTGTATGCATTCGTAGATGACGCAGTGACAGAAAGAAAACTAGAGGATGAAACGACAAGGGTTTTACGATTTGCAGAAAAAGATTTTGGAAAACTGAAAAATCCAAAAGAAGTGTATGCACAACTTCATCACATTGGTGTGTTGAAAGACGGACAGTTAGATAGAAGCTTTTTTGATCAAAATCCTTATTTTGAAACGTCTGAAATGGATACTGATGTCAAAGCACAGGTACTTGAGATTTTTAGAAAAAAGATGAGCGCATTTGAATCCAACATTGCAAAAATTGAGCTTTTGCATCTTGAAAAAGAGCTTGTCCATAACTTGGGTTTTGAATTTGGAATATGTCAAATTTATCGACCACCCCGATCTGGATCAACAGTATTTAGTGAACTTCCAGATTTTTTAGAGTTGGACCTTTTTCCTCCAGAAATTCATGTTTCTCGAACCTTTCATTTTGAGGGGCAAGACTTTGAATTTTTAAAAACTTTAGGGGATGGTGCATGTGGCCTGCATGCCCTTTTGGGTATTGATGTCAGAGGGACTGTTCAATATGAAGATCATTTGGACTGTGGAACGCGCGTAAAGGCTGAATTTGTTAAAAGGCTAAGAGCGCAAATAACTGATCCAAGAATTCAAGCTCTTTTAGGAGGCCTGCTAATTTGGATGCTAGATGATGGGTTAAAAAAGAAGTCTGTTCATGACAATATCGTTGCAGTCATCCGAAAAGGTCCCATCAATGTAAAGGAAATTGAAAAAAGAAGACAGCAAGTAGAAAAAGCAAAACAAAAAATAAAAGAAGAGATGGCAAAAAGATTTAAAAGATGTTTGGTGGTTAATATTTCAGACTATCGGGCTGAATGTTTACACATTTTAGAAATCAGTGAAGAAAATCTTGCGTCATTTGTTGCAGATTTACAAAGAGTTTTTAATATCTGCGAGGAAAGAAGAGATCTCCTTTTTTCTCTGTTTAATAGGCATGGACAAGGACGCTCAGTGAATCCTTTTGAAAGAGATGATTTTGAAACTCTGCGATATGCAGAAAGAGACATTTTAGCTCTTGTAGAGAGGAGAGAAAATGTGGATCAATTATATCGAAATTTTAGATTAGAAAGACTCATGAAACCAGAATTTTTAGCCCACTATTTTAAGTGTCTTGTGAGTTTGGATTATTTCCATTACACAGATGAGCTTCATATAGCTGCGATTTTATTTGGTAAAACAGTGCATCTTTTTCATAAACAAGATGGAAAAATAGCGAGACAGGTGTTGAATGACGGAGCGGGTATACCTGTATTGATCCATCATGAGGGCATGCATTTTTCTCGCTGTCTGGCAAAATCTGTTGTCGATCCAGCGCCTGCTTTAGTTGTAGAAGAAGAAGATTTTTATGATGATAGTGCAGATGGAATTAGATTCATCAAGCAGCGAGCCAGATGACAGCTCATCGGAAAGTGAAATGCCTTCCCCGGTTCCATCTTCTGACATTCGGTCTTTTTTTCAACCACATTGACAGACTATTTTGTATCCATTAAAACTAAATAATGAAAGTACAAAAGCTTCCCTTATTCAATTTGCTCTTTTTATTTTCCTTAGGATACATTTATTTCTTCATCTTTTCCCCAACATTGCCCATGTTAAGTGAGCATTTTCAAGTGTCGGTTGGTGAAGCGCAATTGACCATGACAATATTTCTTCTAGGATTTGCCATCTCTCAATTAATATATGCTCCTATTGCAAATGCCTTTGGACGAAAAAAGGCAATTTATTTTGGTTGTATACTTGCAATTCTTGGAGCTTTGATGGCTCTTTATGCATATAAAATCAATGCATTTACATTTTTTCTTACTGCACGCCTAATTATGGCTTTTGGTGCCTGTGTTGGAACAGTTTTAGTATATACAATGATTGCAGATGTTTATAATCTAAAACATCGAAAAATAAAGATTATATATCTTACGCTGATGCTTGCAGTTATGAATAATGTGGCTGTTTTTATTGGAGGGTTTCTTCTAGATTATTTAGGTGTCAATTGGATTTTTTATTTTTTAATTTTGTATGCGGTACTTGTTTTAATAAGCAGCTATTTTTTGCCAGAAACAGCTGAAGAAATAAATATTAAACATTTACGCATAGAAGTATTTTGCAAAAAGTATTTAGTTGCTCTTAAAGATCCTAGAATCTTTATTTTTGGTCTAATTTCTGGATTTATGGCAGCTTCTATAATCTCTTTTGCAACAGTTGCTCCTTTCATAATGATGAATCAAATGAAAATGTCTGCCACAGATTATGGAACATGGATGTTAGTCACTTCGATTGGACTACTGGTAGGTTCGTTGTTTGCACGATTTTTAGCGGGTAAATTAAGTGATTTTAATACAATTGTCATTTTTAGTATTTGTGCAGTAGTTTCAGTATTTGTAATGTTTTTGGTATTTGTGTTTGGTTTTATAAATCCATATACTTTATTTTTCCCGGTAACTGTATACTACATTTTTATTATTATAATATTTCCAAATAGTGCAGCGATGGCTATTGAACATGCTGTCGATAAAGCCACTTCTAGTTCAGCGTTTGCCTTTGTCTATTTGATGCTCGCTACCCTTACACTTTTTGTTATGAATATTTTACATGAAAAGCGAGCGTTTGCAATTCCTTTGAATTTTCTTGTTTTTATGTGTGCAATAGCCATTCTTTTAGTCATTGCAAAAGGAGCCAAGTGTGATAGAAAAAAGACCTAATATCTTTATTTTGATGGCGCTGATTTCCTATCCATCATTTTGCGCTATTTTGTATACACCAGCGCTTCCAGTAATGAGCATTTTTTTTGGGGTAACGGATGGATTGATCCAACAAAGTATGACCACATTTTTATTGGGTTATGCTTTGGGTCAATTGATTTATGGTCCTATATCAAATGCTTTTGGAAGAAAAAAAGCGATCTATTTTGGTATCTTGCTTTCTATACTTGGTGCTTTTGGATGCGTGGTTTCTTATTGGGTAGAAAGCCTTTGGGTTTTGTTAATTTCTCGTTTTATCCAAGCTTTTGGGGCAAGTTGCGGGATCAATATGACCTTTACCTGCATCAATGATTGCTTTGAAGGAAAACAGGCAAGAGATATTTATGCACTCATGCCAATGTCTTTTGCTGTTGTGCCCATTTTAGGTGTATTATTTGGTGGCGTTTTGACCGAATTTTTTTCTTGGGAATTTTGTTTTTATTTTTTAATCCTAAGTGGACTTTTATTGTTGAAATTGGTGACAAAACTTCCCGAATCTAACAGTATGTTAGATCGATTTGCTATTCGATGGCAGCGTGTTTTGATTTCCTATTTTGATACTCTCAAAGAAACCACAATGCTTTTATATGCTCTGGTTGTAGGGTGTGGAATAGCGATTTATTATATTTTTGCAATCTTAGCTCCTTTTATTGCCACGAATAATTTAAGTTTAACAGGTTTTGCTTATGGAGAAATTTCATTAATTTTGGGAGCAGGTTATTTGTTAGGATCTTTACTATCTCGTGGAATAGATAAAATTGTTAGAGAAAGAACAGCCCTTTTAATTGGAATCATTATTGAAACGTGTGCAATTTTGGGTATGCTTTTGAGTTTTAGTTTTGGTTTTGTTAACATTTTTTCGCTTTTTTTCCTTATGATGGCTGTGTTTTTTGGCCAAGCGTTTGTCTTTTCCAATGCCACACTTTTAGGACTAAGACAAGCAGTAGATCGTGCGACTTCTTCATCCATGATGTCATTCATTTTTATCAGCTTTTCCGTTATCGCGGTTTTGTCTGCAGGACTTTTGCACAGACACGAAGCGATCGACTTGCCTATGTTTTTAATCAGTTTTATTGCGCTCATGTGGATCATCTTTTTCATCGCAGCAAAAAAGGAAAAACAGGTGGAATAAGGTCCTTGGTATAATATTGAGGGCTTTGTTACAATCTGACTATGTCAAAAGTTTTGTATCCTATGCAATTGATGCCTTCTTTCAAAGACTATATTTGGGGAGGACAAAAGCTAAAGACTCTTTTTCAAAAGCAAACATCGATGGATCCTGTTGCAGAAAGCTGGGAAGTATCTGTAAGAGATGAGGGGATGAGTGTTGTTCGAAATGGAGAATATCAAGGAAAAACCCTCAAGCAAGTGTGGGAGTATTTGAAAGAAGAGCTTGTCGGTCGCCACGCGGATCCCTTTCCCTTGTTGGTGAAACTCATCGATGCCAAAGAGATGCTGAGCGTGCAGGTACATCCTAATGAAAAAATAGCAAAAAAACTCGATAGCGAAGCGAAAAATGAAAGCTGGCTGATTTTGGATTGTGAAACAGATTCTCACCTCTATTTGGGATTCAAAGAAGGTGTTGCAAAAGAAGATGTGCAAAAAGCGTTTTTGGATAACACAATAGAATCTCTGCTTAGAAAAATGCCCGTACAAAAAAATCAAGTGTGCTTTATTCCAGCAGGTACAGTACATGCCATTGGAAAAGGCTGCGTCATTTTAGAAGTACAACAAAGTTCTGATACAAGCTATCGCTTATATGATTGGAATCGCTTAGGCAAAGAGGGGAAAAAACGCGATCTGCATATCAAGCAAGCCATGCTGGCACTTGATGTCAATTTAAGACCACAAATCTTTGAAATGGAAAAAATCGAACAAATAGAAGATTCTCAGCGTTACTTAATCTTGCAAACACCCTATTTTACCATTGAAAAATGGAGTGTCAAAGAGTACGTCAAAATTCCGCACATACAAACAACATTTGAAGTGTTTTTTATTCAAAAAGGCAAAGGGAAAATCAGCGCCAACACAACCGTTGATGTACAGATGGGGGAGACAGTTCTTGTTCCTGCAAAAATTCCTTCTATCGAATTACAAACAGAAGATGAAATAGAAGTTGTGCGCATCTGTTTGCACTAACTGATGCATAAGATCAGTTAATCTTGATGAAATTCGAATGCATGTTTCTTTTTCTTGAGCTGTTTGCAATGCGTTTCTTTGATGGAAAATGAGAGTAAAAACCCTAAAAAACACATCAGTGGTAAGATGAAAAGCGCCATTCTAAAATCTGAAAAACTATAAACAGGAATGTTATTTTGCATACCACCTTTCCAAAGAAAGGTTAAGATCCATCCCACAAAAGGTTGCAAAAGAAGTCCACCGATCATCGTGACGAAATTATTCAAAGCTCCAGCAGTTCCTCTAGCATAGGTGGGATTGAGCTCAACGGCCATGGAAAACGTCAAAAGTTGTACAGAAGAAAAGGCTCCAAAAATAAAAAGGAGTGCAAAATTTAGCCACAGAGGAGTATTAGGTACAGCGATGACAACAAGTATACAAAGCGTTGCTATAAGACCACCAATAATCAAAGGAGGACGTCTTTTTTTGATATCGTCAGAAATGAATCCCACGATAGGAGAGCCGATAAGCCAGCCAAAATAGATGATCGAAGTTCCAAATCCAGCCAGCGTTTTGTCAATGTTAAATTTTGTTTGTAAAAACGAAATCCCCCACAACTCTGCAAATACAGTTGTGGAAGACAAAATAAGCGTAGAATAGAGAGCGACTTTCCAGGTTTGTTTATTTGTGCACACAGTTTTTATTGCTCTAATGGCATTCTTTGTGATTTTAAGATTTTCTCTTTTTGTATGATGAAATTTTTGTTTGGGGTCATCTTTGATAAAAATAAACATCAAAACGGCAAGCACAATCCCGAAAAATCCTAAAATCCAGAGCGTTTCTTTGTAGCCGATTTCCTGTACGATGCTGGCTAGAGGTCCTTGTCCAAAAATACCTCCAATCATACCGATGCTGGAAGCTAATCCAATCATCAGTGCGCGTCTGGTTGTTTTGAACCAGTGTGAAACCAAGAAAATAAGTCCTACCCAGGCAAAAGCGGAGCCGATACCGATGATAAAACGTGCGCCCAAAATCCAGAAAAAACTATTAGAGAGTGAAAAAACAAAACTCCCAACTCCACATAAAAGACAGGCAAGGGTAAGCCAAAGTTTTGCTCCAAAACAGTCCATTAAAATACCGACAGGTAACTGAAGGGGAGTGTAAGATAAGTAGTAGATGGCTCCAAGCATCCCAATCCCGCTGGCTGTGATGTTTAGCGTGCCCATTAAATCATCGACCATGGTTCCAGGAGAAATGCGTAAGACAAGTTCGTAAAGATAAAAAAACGAAGCAAAAAACCAAATCAACCATGCGCGCAATGTCATATTTTTAGGGTAACTGTTTTTTTATTTTTAAAAAAGGCGTTTGACAAGAATGTATGACAAGAATGATTGATCACAAAAGTTTTTTTAAGTATTATATATCGAAATGGAAAAGTTTGACCTATTTATTATTGTTGCTAGTTTTTTGTTAATCGCAACGTTTAGCATCATAGAATCTAGCAGAATAAAAAAAGAAAAAACCTACCTTCTTTATGATAGAAAAACACCGTTTTTTGCGCTCCTTGCAACGCTTGTGATGACAGAACTCAATCCAGCAATGTTGATTTCTTTTTCATCTGTTGGATATTTAGGAGGATTTTATGGGCTTTGGATGCCCGTCATCTTTTTGGTCGGTATTGGTTTTTATAGTTTTGTTGTCGCAAAAAAATATAAACGTTGTAACAAAACATCGATTTGCGAAATTTTATCTGAAAAATATGGATCTGATATTGGGAAAATAGCCAGCGCTGTATTGATTTTTGCAATGATTGGATTTTGTTCCACATATATCAAATCGCTTTTATTGATTTTTAAACCCTTTTTTCCGTTTCAGACGGATTGGAAACTGAGCTTGATATTGGTGGCGCTTGTTCTTTTAATGACTTTGAGAGGGGGGCTTTTTTCCATTATTCGTGTGGATATCATCACCTTCATACTCACGCTTATTTTCTTCCCCATTTTTCTATATGTCGCGATGCAATCTTTTCATCATTTGGATCTAGAAACATACACACATGTTTTCGCAAATACAGCTGGACAATCTCCTCCATTTGCCTTCATTTTTTCTTTAATTGTATTGACATGTTTTACCTATATTTTAGCGCCTTGGTATGGACAAAAGATCTTTTCTGCCAAAACACCAAAAATTGCCTTTTTAGCGGCCTTTTTTGCAAGTATTGTTGTTTTTTTCCTCTATTCTATCGGTGTGTTACTTGCAAGTTTGCTTAAGGTAAAAGGTGCGCCATTAGAGAATATTGAACTGGCTCTTCCTCAAGCAATCCTTATTTTGTTACCTGCTGGATTAAGGGGTCTTGGTTTTTTATTACTCTTTTTTGCAGGTGTCACTACTTTAGCTGGCGTATGGAGTGCAATGAGCTCAATGATTATGGCCGATTTTTTTGTATCAAATGCTAAGCGTTCTTACAAACCGTCACTTTGGATCACATCGATGTTTGCAATGCTCTCTTTAGTGGTTTCCAATATATTTGTAGATTCCGTATTTCAGAAAATCATTTTGGCCAATGTGTTTGTTTTTTCCTTAAGTTTTGCGCTTTTAGGAGCATTTTATTGGGAAAAGAGTTCTCGCATAGGTGCACTTGTGAGTATTTTTGTCGGATTATTTTGGGGCTTTTTCTGTTTTTTCTATTTTGGAGAAAAAGGAATGTATACATGGTACTGGGCAATCTTTGGAGTGCCGCTTGTTTTTGGTTCTGGGATAACTTTTTCATTACTTTTTCCCCATCGAGTGGAAATACAAAACACATAAATAGGAGGTAAAAATGCATTTTTTTTACGCAATTCGCAATGGATTGAATCGTTTGTGGTTTATTGTTCCTATAGTCTTTCGGTTTGTGTTGTCATATGGATTTATTATGACAGCTGTTGCAAAGTTTAATCAAATAGATGCAACGAAAGCATTTTTTTTGCATTTGAATATATCATTGCCTATCTTGTCTGCATATTTAGTGATGTGTATTGAAGGCATAGGAGCTGTGTTTTTATTTTTTGGATTTTTAACGCGCTTGACGGCGCTTTTACTTTTCATTATCATGATTGTTGCCTTACAAGTAGTACATGGGGGTATTTTAGGACCTTGGCAAACGGATTATCAAGTGCCTTTTTTCTATGCCCTTCTACTTTTAGGATTAGTTTTTGGTGGAGCTGGAGCTGTGTCCTTAGATCGGCTCTTTTTTAAAAAGCATGAGTAAAAAAGTCTACGTTATCATAGGTGCAGGGGCAGGCGGACTTGTCATCGCTAAAGGGCTTATTCGTGCCAAAAAACAGGTGATCGTAATTGAAAAAGGCGCCTTTGGAGGCGATTGCACAAATTTTGGATGTATTCCTAGTAAAACTCTAATCGCTTCTGCAAAAGTAGCGCATAATATTTCAAATGCTGAGAATTTTGGCCTGGAGGGTATCAAATCCAATTTTTCTGCGGATTTAGCACTAGAACAAGTGCGCCAAATGATTCAGCGATTTAAGGCAACGGAAGATGTGGATGCCTTAAAAGAATTGGGAATTCAAACAATCCAAGGGCATGCACGTTTTTTAGATCCTCACACCTTGGACGTGGAAAAAGAGGATGGCTCTAAAGAACAAATTAAAGCAGATAAGATCATCATTGCATGTGGATCGTCTCCAATTGTTCCTAGTATAGAGGGCTTAGACGAAGACAGCTTTTTGACAAATGAAACCATTTTTGATTTGAAAACCGTTCCTAAAGAGTTGGTGATTTTAGGTGGCGGACCTATTGGATGCGAACTTGCCCAGGCCTATCAACGCTTAGGCTCGAGTGTCACCATTTTACATAAACACGGGCAACTTTTTGAAAAAAGCTCTAGCAGAGTATCACCTATCATTTTGGAGACATTTAAAAAAGAAGGTATCAAAGTCATCTTTAATGCAAATCTCAAAAAAATAGAAAAGGGATTTCGTAAACACGTGCTCGTTTATGAAGATAATATCACAATGCAAGAAAGAACGCTCCATTGCGACAAACTGCTCATTGCTATTGGACGCAGGCCCAATGTTGCAGATTTAGATTTGGAAAAAGCAGGGATCCAATACTCGGACAAAGGGATCTATATCGATGAATATGGCCGTACAAACATGCCGCATGTATTGTCATGTGGAGATGTGACAGGAAGACCTTTTTTTACACATCTTGCAGAGAATCGTGCGCGTGGTATTTTGGTCAATCTACTTTTACCCTTTGGAATCAAAAAGAAGTTGCAAATTTTGCAGCCTATACCAAGAGTGACATATACGGATCCAGAAGTCGCAAGTATTGGGCTGCATCCTGACAGGGCAAAAGAAGTTTTTGGAGAAAAGAGAATTGCAAGTTATTATGTTCCTCTGTCAGAGGTCGATCGTGCGATTTGCGAAAGGAGGGAAGAGGGATTTATTGAAATCACCACACGAAGATGGTCTTCGCAAATCAT
>JAAKFQ010000025.1 GCA_011064725.1 Chlamydiota bacterium
GCTCCATAAGCTTCCAAGGCCCATACCTCCATCTCTCCAAAACGCTGTCCCCCCATTTGAGCTTTACCACCCAAAGGTTGTTGCGTCACAAGAGAATAAGGCCCTACAGCTCGTGCGTGAATTTTATCTGCGACTAAGTGAGACAATTTCAAAATGTAGATGTAACCCACAACGACAGTATTATCAAATCTTTCTCCTGATTGCCCATCATATAAATACATCTTGCCATCTTCGGGAAGGCCTTGTTCTTTCATCATTTCCCAAATACGTTCTTCTGGAAAACCTTCAAAAATAGGACTTTTGACGTAAATGCCCGCTTTTTTTGCAGCAAATCCCAAATGTGTTTCCAATACTTGTCCAATGTTCATACGAGAAGGCACACCCAAGGGATTTAAAATCACTTCAATGGTTTGTCCATCTGATAGATACGGCATATCTTCTTCAGGAACAATGGTAGAAACGACCCCTTTGTTACCATGGCGTCCTGCCATTTTATCCCCTACCTGTAATTTACGCATTGTGGCAATGTACACCTTAACTTGTCGAATAACACCAGGATCTAAATCTGTATCCCCTTTTTTGGTATGTTCAAGCACTGTTTTATGCTCTGTTTCGAGTTTTAAAAGAGCTTGTGCATGAGCAACTAGTACTTGCTTCAAAGTGTTATAAATCTCATTTTCTGGCATCAATAAATCATCAATGGATTCATCTTCAATCAATTCTAAAATTTCTTGGGTAAAGATTTGTCCATCCTGAACAATGAGTTCTGCTGTTTTTCTATGCACGATGGCACCTGGAGCTTTTTCATCTAAAAGAAGCGCGCCTAATTTTTCGTGCAATTCTAACATCAGCTCATTTTCTTGCTGTTTGTATTCTGCACGCAAGTCTTTGACACGAGAAGCTTCTTCCACAAGATCTTCATCGGTTTTTGATAAGCGATCACGTCTTGTAAAGACTTTGACATCCATGATAACGCCTTCTGTGCCTGGAGGAACGGTCAGTGATGCATCCTTTACGTCTGCTGCTTTTTCACCAAAAATGGCTCTTAAAAGCCTTTCTTCTGGAGCTAATTCTGTCTCCGTTTTTGGCGTAATTTTACCTACCAAAATAGCGCCTGGTTTAACTTCAGCTCCAACACGGATAATGCCTTCATCATCTAAGTCTGCAAGAGCTTCTTCACTGACGTTTGGTATATCACGTGTAATCTCTTCTTTTCCAAGTTTTGTATCTCGCGCGGTCAATTCAAATTCTACGATATAGATAGAACTATAGGCATCTTCACGCAGTAATTTTTCTGAAATGATGATCGCATCCTCATAGTTATATCCACACCATGGCATAAAGGCAACAAGCACGTTTTTACCAAGTGCAATCTCTCCATTTTCGGTAGCAGGACCGTCGGCGATGACATCGCCGATGCTTACCTTGTCACCAATTTGGCAAATAGGCTTTTGGTTCACGCAAGAATTACTATTGGAACGCATGAATTTTTTAAGTTCATACACTTTCTTTTTAACAGGATTGCTTTTAGGTGCAACGACAATGCGATTTCCATCCACATATTCCACAGTGCCTTCTTCTTCAGCAATCACCACAGCGCCCGAATCTTTTGCAGCTCGAGCTTCCACACCTGTTCCTACAATAGGAGCATCAGGTTTTAACAAAGGTACCGCTTGGCGTTGCATATTGGATCCCATCAGTGCACGGTTGGCATCATCATGCTCCAAAAATGGAATGAGTCCTGTAACCACAGAAACGAGCTGTTTGGATGAGACATCCATGTAAGTGACCTTGGATGTGTCAATTTCTAGAGATTCCCCTTTGTAACGCGCCCAACACTGTTTATATTTAAACATATTGAACTCATCAAGTTCAGCAGAAGCTTGCGCTATGACAAAGTTTTGTTCTTGATCTGCTGTCATGTATTCGATTTCTTCTGTGACAACACCATCTTTCACAATACGATAAGGAGTTTCAATAAATCCAAATTCGTTAATTTTGGCAAATGCAGATAGCGATGTGATCAAGCCAATGTTGGGTCCTTCTGGAGTTTCAATAGGACAAATTCTACCATAGTGAGAGACATGCACGTCACGCACTTCAAATCCTGCGCGATCACGGTTCAAGCCTCCAGGTCCTAAGGAAGATAGACGTCGTTTATGCGTCAGTTCAGACACGGGATTGGTTTGATCCATAAATTGTGACAGCTGTGAGCGTCCAAAGAAATCTTTTAAGACACCAGCTAACGCTTTTGAAGAAACAATTTTTCCAGGAGTCAATGTATCTGCTGAAAAATCAAACAAGTTCATACGTTCTTTAATCATTTTTTCCATTCTAGCAAGTCCAACACGACACTGGTTTTGGACAAGTTCACCTACAGAACGCACACGTCGGTTTGCTAAATGATCAATATCGTCAACATCATATCCTTCTTCTCTGTTCTTTAAAGAGATCAAATATTTAACGGCTGAAATGACATCTTCTTTTGTCAATGTGACAATTTCTAAAGACTCATCATTAATTTTAAAGTTGAGTTTTTGACTGATTTTATAGCGTCCTACTTTTCCCAAGTTATAACGTTTTGGATCGAAGAAAAGACGCATCATCGCACTTCTTGCGTTTGACAGTGTAGCAGGTTCCCCTGGACGAATTTTTCGATAAAAATCTTTGAGTGCTGCTTCGTAAGAATCGGTCGGATCTTTTGCAAGCATCTTAATGATGGGTGATGTTTCATCAGCATTTTCTGCAACACGCACCGCTTTAATCCCCGCATCCAACATCCGTTTGAGCATCGCTGTTGTGAGTTTCTCGCTTGCTTTTCCAAAAACCACGCCAGATTCTTCATCAATCACATCTTCTGCTAAAATTTTACCCACAAGTTTTACAAAATCTTTTTCAGATTTCATTTTCACTTTCACCGTATTAAAAAATTCTTCAATGATGTCTGCATCGGAAGAATACCCTAACGTACGAATAAAAGTTGTGGCAAGAATTTTGCGTCTTCTTTTTTTACGATCAACAAAGATAAAAATGCTATCATTAATGTCAAAAGATGCCTCTAACCAACTTCCTCTATATGGAATGATTCTAAAGGAATAAATAGGTGTGCCCTTAGCATGCAGTTGGTATTCAAAGGAAATCCCAGGAGATCTGTGCAGCTGCGATACGATCACACGTTCTGCGCCATTAATCACAAAGGTTCCCTTAGAAGTCATCAGGGGCATTGTGCCCATGTAGACTTCTTCTTCTTTAATCCCTGTTTCATCTGTGAGTTTTAAACGTACCTTAAGCGTCACATTATAACTAATTCCGCGTTTGATACATTCTTCTGGAGAATATTTCGGTGTTCCAAGGATGTACGAAAGATATTCTAAAACTGTTTTTTCATCATACGACCTGATGGGGAAAACTTCCCTAAACACTTCTTCTAAACCGACATTTTCCCTTTCTAAAGGAAGGGCATCGATTTGAAGAAATTGTTTATAAGATTTGATTTGAACTTCAATAAGGTTTGGAAGATCGATAATTTCCTTTCGATCCTCAAAACTCACCCGATGTGGGGGCTTTCTTAGCATGCTCTATCTCCTAACATTTAAATTTCTTCTAAATACCAAGTAGTGTTTCAACAAAAACACGACTTCAAGGGAAATTAGAGCCCTTTTAATGTGGCCTTTCCACCAGCCTCTTCGACAGATTTTTTAATCTCCTCTGCTTCTGATTTATTGACACTTTCTTTCAACACTTTTGGCGCACCTTCTGCTATTTCTTTGGATTCTTTAAGGCCAAGTCCAGTAATTTGTCTGACAACCTTAATAATCGCCATTTTCTTATCAGCGGGTGCTTCTGCAAGTGTGACTTGAAACTCTGTAGATTCTGCTGCAGCTTCTGCTTCACCAGCTTGTGGTGCTGCGACAGCAACAGGTGCTGCTGCAACTGCTTCAACGCCCCATTTTTCTTGTAATAAATCTTTTAATTTAGCCATATCTAGAACTGATAGACTACTTAACGATTCTACCAATTCTTCTACACTTACATTACTCACGGTATACCTCTATTGTTTACTTTCTTTTTTAATCTTATTTTCTAAAAGAATCATGATGGATGTTAGGAGCGATTGCATCACACCTAACGTTTCTGTCATAGGTGCACTCAATACACCTAAAAACTGCGCTCTTAATTGGTCTTTTCCAGGCAGCTTAGACAAGCAGACCATCTCTTCTTTTCCTAATGATTTTCCATCAATAAACCCTGCTAAAAGCTCGAGGTTTTCATTCTTATTACCTTTTGCAAAATCTGTAATTGTTTTAAGCGAATCGGTTGCGTCTTCTTTTGTAAATACGACACCAATATGCCCTTGCAGGGGTTCTTCAATTTGAATCTTTGCTTCATTTAAAGCTTTTGCTAAAATTCTTTTTTTGACGACTTCAAAAAATGCATTTTTTTTCGTTAACTCTCTTCTAAAATCATTGATGGTAGTCACATCCATTTTTTGATAGCGCGTAATGACAAATTCACTATTTTCATCCACATAACCCTTGATCTCATCTAATAGTAATTGCTTGTCTTTTCTCATTACAGAATTTCCCTATTTAAAATTTTAATTCCAGGCCCCATTGTGGACGATAGCACAAAAGATTTTAGATAATGTTTCGCACTTGCAGGTCTCGCTTTTTGAATCGCACCCAAAAGTGTTTTAATATTTTCTACAAGCTGCTCTTTTTTGAAAGACAATTTGCCTACACCTGTGTCAATCACACTCATCTTATTCACTTTAAATTCCACTTTTCCGGCCTTAATTTCTTTAACCGCATTGGCTACATCTGTTGTCACGCTTCCTGTTTTTGGGGAGGGCATTAATCCTCTTGGACCCAAAATTTTTGCCAATTTTCCCACTTCTCGCATCATATCAGGAGTGGCTACAACAGCATCAAATTCAAGCCATCCTGAATTAATTTTATCAATCAATTCTTGATGCCCTGCAAAATCAGCTCCAGCTTCCATTGCTTCTTTTGCCTGCGCTTCTTTTGCAAACACAACCACACGCAATTTTTTCCCTGTTCCATGAGGAAGATGCACGGTTCCACGCACTTGTTGGTCTGCTTTTTTGGGATCCACACCCAATTTCAAAGCCATATCTACTGTTTCATCAAACTTTGGCTTTGGACATTTTTGTAAAAGATCGACGGCCTCTTCGATAGAATAAGATTTAGAGACATCGACTATTTCATCTGCTTTTTTTTGTCTTTTTGATCGTTTCATCCTTCATCCTCTTCAATATCAATTCCCATTGAACGCGCTGTTCCACATACCATTGCCACAGCCCCGTCTTCATTCAAAACACCCATATCTTGCATTTTGCGTTTTGCAATTTTGCGCGCTTGCGAACGTTTTAATTGTCCCACTTTTTCCTGGTTGGGATTTGCAGATCCTTTTTCAAGTTTGATTTCTGCTTTAATCAAATTGGGAACTGGGGGTTCTTTTGTGATAAAAGAAAAGCTTTTGTCCTTATACACGGTAATAACAACAGGCAACACATCTCCCACACGTTCTTTTGTTGCATTGTTAAACTCTGTACAAAAGCCCATAATATTAATTCCGGCAGGGCCTAGCGCGGTTCCTACAGGAGGCGCAGGGTTTGCTTTTCCAGCAGAAATCTGCAACTTAATTATCTTCGCAACTTTCTTTTTAGCCATTTACATCCTCTTCAATTTTTTCCACTTGCCAAAATTCTAAATCATCCACTCTTGTGTCACGACCAAAGATTGATACCATCACAGAAAGCCGTCCTTTTTCATGATAGACTTCTAAAATCTGTCCAATAAAATTGATAAACACACCATCTGTAATTTTGACTTTTTCACCGATCTCAAGCTTGTGCTTGTGTGTCACTTTTTCTTTTTTCTGCTCGAGATCTTGCAAGATTTCATCCACTTCTTTTTGAGCTAATGGAGCGGGCTTTGCCCCACCTAAAAAATCCACAATCCCGTTGATGGATTTAATATAATGCCACACCTCATCAGTGAGATTCATTTTAATCAAAATGTAACCTGGCCAAATGCGTTTTTCAGAAATCTTTTGCTGTCCTGCTTTCACTTCAGCTACATTTTCTTTAGGCACAAGCACATCTTCAACATCTTCAAGCATTCCGGAAACACTAGCTCTATTTTCAAGAACTTGTTTTTTTACTTTATCTTCTTGTCCAGATAAAACCTGTACTACGTACCATTGTGTCATGTGTATTATATCTTGCTGCATCGTTTAAAAAAATACTCTAAATAGCCAATGCAATCCCCTAAGTGTCCCTTGGATGATTACATCTGCAAAATATGTGACAAATCCCACAACTAGTGCGGAAGTGATCACAATCCGGGCGTACTTCAAAACTTCTTTTCGCGTACACCACTTAATCTTTTTTATTTCGCCTCTCGTTTCATCAATAAATGTCGAGAAGCCTGATTTGTTTTTATTTTTCAAAACATTCTTTATGTTCGTTACATTCATCCTTTGCCTTATCTACGAGTGCGGAGGGGATCGAACCCCCGACCGGCGACTTTGGAGATCGCTGCTCTACCAGCTGAGCTACACACCCATCTACCTAAGCGATCTTACGTCCCCAACTTTAATTTATAAGAGGGCTGCAAGAAACAACCTACTGCAAATTACTCCTCGTCCAACTAAATAGTTGAACTTCGTTGTAATATTTGTATCTTGTTTCTTTCGCTCCCTCTCTAAATAAAATTTATTGCGTAACATCACTCAATAATCTCTGAAACAGTTCCCGCTCCAACCGTTCTACCGCCCTCACGAATCGCAAAACGCATTCCTTTTTCCATCGCAATAGGTTTGATCAATTCAACGGTAAATTCTGTATTATCGCCAGGAACCACCATTTCTGTTCCTTCAGGAAGTTTTACAGTCCCTGTCACGTCTGTTGTTCTAAAATAAAACTGTGGTCGATATCCGCCGAAAAATGGGCTATGGCGTCCACCCTCATCTTTTGTCAGCACGTAAACCGCACATTTAAATTTTGTATGTGGTTTGCAAGATCCAGGCGCAACTAAAACCATTCCTCTTTCAAGATCTTTTTTATCAATACCACGTAATAACACGCCCACGTTTTCTCCAGCTTCAGCGTGGTCCATTGATTTATTAAACATTTCCACACCAGTGACAACCGCTTCTCTTGTTTCACGCAAACCAACGATTTGAATCTTTTCATTGACCTTAATTTGTCCTCTTTCCACTCTTCCTGTCGCTACAGTTCCTCTTCCTGCAATAGAAAAGACGTCTTCAATAGGCAAAAGAAAAGGTTTATCCATTTCACGTATTGGAGTTGGGATTTTTTCATCCACAGCGTTCAGTAATTCTTCTATTTGTTTTTCTGCTTCTGCATCGCCTTCAATAGCTTTCAGAGCAGATCCATGAATAATGGCGACATCTTTATAGCCTTTTTCTTCCAACAATTCTCTTAGTTCCATGTCGACAAGTTCAATCAACTCTTCATCTCCAGCTTCAATCTGATCACATTTATTCAAAAAGACGACAACCTGAGGCACTCCCACTTGACGCGCTAGCAAAATGTGTTCTTTTGTCTGAGGCATCGCACCATCTGTTGCAGCGACGACAAGAATCGCTCCATCCATTTGAGCAGCACCTGTAATCATATTTTTAACATAGTCAGCGTGTCCTGGACAGTCTACGTGTGCGTAGTGACGTTTATCGGTTTCATATTCAACGTGCGTAGAATTGATCGTAATTCCTCTCGCCTTTTCTTCTGGACTCTTATCAATGGAAGCGTAATCTTTGTAGTTCGCTTGTCCTTTCTTTGCTAAGACTTTTGTAATTGCAGCAGTAAGCGTTGTCTTACCATGATCAACGTGTCCAATAGTTCCAATGTTAACGTGTGGTTTTGTGCGTTTAAAGGCTTCTTTTGCCATCGAATTTTCCTCCGACTTAAATGTTTCTTTACACTTTGCCCAGAATAGGAATTGAACCTACGACCGCTTGCTTACCATGCAAGTGCTCTACCCCTGAGCTATCTGGGCTTTACTTTTCAGACTACCCAATTTACCTCAGAGCTTAAAAAAAATCAATACCTACTTGCATTTCTGGGTTTATCGCTGTCGATACACAATGCGTCCTTTGGTCAAATCATAGGGAGACATTTCTAAAGTCACCACATCACCGACCAATACTCGGATATTTCTCATGCGCATTTTGCCACAAAGATGAGCGATCACAGAGCTTCCATTCTTTAACAACACTTTAAAATGCAAATTTGGCAAAAGCTCTTGAACTTCTCCATCAACTACAATCTTATCTTCTTTGGACATGTTACCAACGGTTACGTGCAATGCAAGTATGCAAGAATGAAACTAAAAAACGTATTTTTTGTCAACTTTTTTAAAAAACTCCTCACAAAAAAGATTCACAAAAAAGATTTTTTACTTTAATCTCTCGATCATGTGGGGAAAAGTTATTAAAATTTTACTATTATTATCTTGCATAAATCTTTTTGCAAAAACGTACGAAATTTCTGAAGATGATATTAAAATAAAATCTATTAAACATCAATTTACCTACATCAGATTGGGTGTTGGCACTTCCTTCAACAACACAACCCCCCAAGCCATGCCCTCCTTGGGCCTTGGCAAGCGCTACCAGTATTCTCACGTGGGTATCGACCTTTCTGTAAATTGGATGGCTAAAAGCTTCAAAACGGGCTCTAACGAGTACTACTTTTCCATTCCCAAGATACTGCTTTTATTCTTCATTACGCCAAGATCTACCGCCTCTATCTATTTTGGCTTTGGGCCCAGTTATGGCTGGATCACAACCCCCCAAAAAGGCAGTCCCCTTGATGCTAATTTCATCGAAGAAAAACGCTTCAGAGGAATTCTCATAGAAGGCACGCTTGGTATTGAAATTGCGCCCAAGCATAGTGTCAAATCTTTTGTTGGTTTTGATATTTCCTATCCGCTTGCAGCAGCCTCAGAAACCGAGGACAAGATCAAAAAGCCAGTAGTATCCGGCAACTTTGGCATCGCATTTTAACATGTTTTATTTTATAATTGATGACTTGAAACAAATTGTTCTAGTCTTTCGGCTCTAGGTATATCTGCATCAACAGCGATACCTTTACGATACAATTGAGCCATACTTTTCAATTCTTTAATAGCTTCTTGAGATCCTTCCTCTCCTGCAGCTCTATATAACTCCTCTGCTTTGGATGAGTCTAGAGTTACACCATCACCTCGCTCATAAATAGCCGCCAACTCCACAAGTTGTTTTAGACACTCAGTTTTTTGTTCTCCCTCAGCAACGTCTATAACATCTCTTACTATGATTCCAGCCAAATTCGCATCTCTTCGCATCTTTTTATCTGGTAAACAAGATGAACAAGCTTGACTCAATCCAAGAAAAGTCTGAATAGCTAAAGTTTTTTGTTCTCCCTCAGCAGCGTTTGTAACAGTTCTTATTATTCGTTCCATAAGTCTATTCAATCCCTCATCTCGTCGTGTCCTTTCATCTAATAAACAAGCTTGACTCAACTCAAGAAAAGCATCAACAACTAAAACTTTTTGATCATTATGCATTTGATCATTCGAAAGGATATAAAAATATAATTCGTCAGCAGAATCCCAAAAATTGAGTTTTGTTCTTAAAACTGTCTGTTTTATTCCATTTTGCATATAAAGTTTTCCCAGTACAAACATCACATCATAAGCCGCAGTTCTTTCAGCCATAGTTTTTTCACTCGCTGTTCTTTCAGCTGCTGCTGCTGCTTGTCTTCCACTCCTCAAAGTATTTTGATATCTATATGTTCTCTCAGATGCAGCGGCGGCGGCGGCAGCTGGAGCTTCTTCTTCATTGTCGGATGGAGTGACAAATTTTATTAAGAAATCTTTCATGGAGTTACGATTACGCAATAATGTTTCAGCGGCAGGTATAGCATAAAGCTGTGCTAATAAACGAAAAGCTTCTATCGTTTGCTCATGAACTTTTTCATCGATAATCTCTTTTAACATTTTTTCAGCCGCCTCTAAACTCTTAACAGTTTTTTGCTTCATATAAGCTCCACTTAAATCAAGTAATAATCGAAAACCTCCAACTCGAACAGGCAAGCCTTCTCCCAACCCTACTACATGACAAGCTAAATCTTTTGCTTGATCCAAATTCGGCCTTTCTCCACTCATATGAGTTCTACTTAAATCAAGTAACGCTTGAAGAGCTCTAGTTTTTTGTTCAACATTTCTACGCTTAGCAACATATACTAATAACTCTTTTGCTTGAGCTAAATCTCCCGGTGTTCTTTTCCCTATGTAAATAAGACTCAAGTCAACCAAACCACGAAGAGCTGGAGCTTTTTGCTCATCGCTACTTCTTTCATTTTCTATAATATATCTAAATAGAACTTCTGCTTAACCTAAATCTGAGGTTGCTTCGACAGTAAATTCTTGACTTATTTGAACCAATGCATCAAACGCTGCACCTCTTTGATCAGGACTACTATTTGCATGTTCTGCTACATATCTTAATACATGCGCTGCTTTAGCTAAATCTCGTGCAATTCCAGGTGTTGTGCCGTTTGCATAAACTTGACCCAACGCAACTAAGTTATCAAAAGCTGCATTTTTTTGAGCGGGGCTACTATTTGCACGATCTGCCACATATCTTATCTTCTGCTTTTGCTGGATTTGGTGCAACTCCACCTGTACCATTCTTGGCTTAATCGTCGTAATAGTTCTGTAGCCTCTTCAGATCCATACCCTTTTGCAAGTGCATATAGCTCTCCTGCTTTGGATAAATTTTGGGGTATTGCAGCTTGACCATGCATAGCTTCTTGGCCATTCTGGTAAACGCCCAAGTCAAGTAAGCGCCCAATTGCTGCCGCTCTTTCTTCTTCACCCGTTGCTTTTTCTAATGCATACTTGAATAACTCTTCTGCTTTGGCTAAATCTTGTGCTATTGCAGCTTGACCATGCATAGCTTCTTCGCCGTACTGATAAGCTCTACCCAATTCAACTAAAGCTCCAAAAACCGCACTTTTTTGATCAGGACTACTACCTGCATGATCTGCTACATATCTTAACAACGCTTCTGCTTTGGCTAAATCTTGTGCTATTGCAGCTTGACCATGCATAGCTTCTTGGCCATTCTGGTAAACGTAACCCAAGTCAAGTAAGCGCCCAATTGCTGCCGCTCTTTCTTCTTCACCCGTTGCTTTTTCTAATGCATACTTGAATAATTCTTCTGCTTTGGATAAATCTTGTGCTATTGCAGCTTGACCATGCATAGCTTCTTGGCCATTCTGGTAAACGGAACCTAAGCCAAATAAACCCCTAATTGCTGCCGCTCTTTCATCTTCACCCTGCGCAGCTTCTAATGCATATTTGAATAATTCTTCTGCTTTGGCTAAATCTTGTGCTATTGCAGCTTGACCATGCATAGCTTCTTGACCATTCTGGTAAGCGGAACCTAAGTCAAGTAAGCGCCCAATTGCTTCGTTTCTTTCATCTTTACCCTGCGCAGCTTCTAATGCATATTTGAATAACGCTTCTGCTTTGGCTAAATTTTGGGATCTTGTAATTCCACGTATATACTTTCTACCTAGTTCAACCACTTCAGAGTTACTAATTACAACCAATTCAGAGTTACTAATTACAACGTCCTTTCGCATCAAAAAATTACTGACAAACTTTGCACTTAGAAGACCTGCCACAACAAAGGACATTTGCCTTATATATTTAAATCCTAAAGCTATTGCAGCAAGAGCTAAGCCTCCATGAACTAATCTCCCAAGATTAGAGGAAACCTTGTGGTATCTTAATGTAGAATTTTCTTCAGCTAGATGAATTCTAACTTCATGAACAGGAAAGAAAAAATGCGCAGATGCAACGTATTGAATCGTATTATGAAATGCTCTTGCCAGTCCATTTGCTCCAGGCTGAGTATAGGTAGGCCTTAGGGTTAAAAAATCTGTTAACATATCAATCCTCCATTTAAAACTAACCAATTATAAAAAATAATATCTTTAAGTACAAGCAATATATTGACTCCAGCCATTTTTCTAAATTACACATAATAAGCAGCTTGCGTTTTTTCTCTACCCAAAATCTCATCTTCTGGAAAAAGAACTCAAAAAAGATTTTTTTATGCTTAAGCCTTAATCCATTACAAAAAAATACTAGACAAAAAAATCAAAAATACTATATTTGGTAGTTAATATTTTAGTTAGATACAACATGTAGTATCGGGAACCGTTTTAACCAAGAGGCTCTATGTCTAAAACAGCAACTCAGATGACCATTGTCAAAAGAAATGGAAATATTGTGCCTTTCAAAGGAGAGAGGATTGTGCAGGCCATTGAAGCTGCATTCAAAGAAACCAAAGGCATTGCCAAGGAAGCCGCTTTGCCAAAAGAAGACTGGATGCATGTATTAGATATTGGCAAAAGTGTACAAGAACGCATTACAGAGATGTTTGAAAAAGGCACGACGCTCACCGTCGAAGGCATCCAAGATTTGGTCGAAGTGACTCTGATGGATCAAGGATTTCACCATGTTGCTAAGGCCTACATTTTGTATCGTGACGAAAGAGCGGCAAAAAGAGCAGCTTCTCAAATAGAGGTGCATCGCAAAGGACACACAGAGCCTGTGAAATTCAATCCGATCAAAGTCGCATCCAAGTTAGATAGACTTTTGCAACAAAGTACTGATTTTGATGAAGCAAAACGTATCGCTAGCGTTAACTTTTTGGTCCAAAAAATTACAAATCATGTGACGCGTCTACATGAAACACAAGAAATCTCTGCAGAAGATATTCAAAACATCATGGAAAAGATTTTGGCAGAAGAGGGACTATTTACTTTAGCAAAAATGCTCATCATTGAACATACGCAACATAATACGGAAATTGAAGAAGAGCATCACACCAAAGATGAAAAAATCTTCATGGTCACCACGCACGAGGGCCAAACAAAAAAACTGTATAAAAAAACACTGAAAAAACGCATGCATTTTGCTGCAAAAAATCTTAACGTGGATGTAGATGCGCTTTTAGAAAGTGCGCTTTTAAATTTCTACGAAGGCATCAAAGAAGAAGAGGTCGATCAGGCGATCATCATGGCTGCAAAAGCAAAAATTGAGGAAGATCCTGTCTATTCAAAATTCGCCGCACGCCTACTTCTCGACAAAACGTATCGCGAAGTATTAGGATATGAAGCCCATGATAAATCGATTGAAAAAGTGCAGCGTGACTATTTTAAAACCTATTTCAAGCAAGCAGTAAGTGATGAGTTCTTATCACCTAAAATATTGGATTTTGATTTGGAAAAACTTGGCCAAGTACTCGATTTTTCACGTGATTTGCAATTCGATTATTTAGGAATGCAAACTCTCTATGATCGCTATTTTATTCATAAAGATGATGTACGCCAAGAAACGCCCCAAATCTTTTGGATGCGCGTGGCAATGGGTTTGAGCATCGATGAAACAGAAAAAGAAAAATGGGCGATTGAATTTTACAATGTTTTATCCAAATTTGAGTACCTTGCATCCACACCCACACTCTTTAATTCTGCAACAAATCGCTCCCAGCTCTCTTCTTGCTTCTTATCCACTGTGCAAGATGATCTCATCGATATTTTCAAAACCATTTCAGATGATGCAAGACTTTCTAAATGGGCTGGCGGACTTGGAAACGATTGGACAAATGTGAGAGCTACTGGTGCATGGATCAAGGGCACAAATGGAAAGAGTCAGGGCGTCATTCCGTTCCTGAAAGTCGCCAATGACACAGCCGTGGCTGTCAACCAAGGCGGAAAGCGCAAAGGCGCGCTGTGCTGTTATTTGGAAACATGGCACTTAGACATTGAAGATTTTCTAGAGTTGCGCAAAAACACAGGCGATGAAAGACGGCGCACACACGACATGAACACCGCCAATTGGATCCCCGATCTCTTTATGAAACGCGTGCAGCAAAAAGGAACGTGGACGCTCTTTTCTCCAAGCGATGTGCCTGATTTGCATGATTTGTATGGACAGGCATTTGAAACACGCTATATGGAATATGAAAAAATGGCAGACGATGGAACCATTAAGTTGTTCAAACGCATGGATGCATTTGATTTGTGGAGAAAAATGCTTAGCATGCTGTTTGAAACGGGACATCCTTGGATCACCTTTAAAGATCCAAGTAATATCCGTTCTCCTCAAGATCATTGTGGTGTGGTGCATTCTTCCAATTTGTGCACAGAAATTTTACTTAACACATCGCAAGAGGAGACTGCTGTGTGTAATCTCGGATCTGTGAATCTCGCTGAGCATTTTAATGAAAAGGGACTTGATACCAAAAAGCTTGAAAAGACCATCACAACTGCCATTCGCATGCTTGACAATGTGATCAATATCAACTTCTATCCCATCGAGCAGACAGAACACGCAAACTCAAAACATCGTCCCATTGGGCTTGGACTCATGGGTTTTCAAGATATCTTGTACATGCAAAACATCTCTTACGCCTCTTATGAAGCTGTGCAACTCGCAGACCAAATCATGGAAAACATGAGTTATTTTGCACTGCTTGCTTCATCAAAGCTCGCTCAGGAAAAAGGCACTTACTTCTCTTACAAAGGCTCCAAATGGGAGCGTGGCTATTTGCCTTTAGACACGCAGGAGCTTTTGAAAAAAGAACGCGGCGAGGCATTTGTCGATTTGGATTTTTCTTCTACATTAGATTGGTCTGTTGTTAGAGAATCGATCAAAAAACACGGCATGAGAAATTCCAACTGTATGGCGATTGCACCGACAGCCACGATCGCAAATATTGCAGGTATTACCGCTTCGATTGAGCCGACCTACAAACATCTCTTTGTCAAATCCAATCTGTCTGGTGAATTTACCGTGCCAAATAACTACCTTGTCAACAAGCTCAAAAAGCTCAACATGTGGGATGATGAAATGATCGATGATTTAAAATACTTTGATGGATCGATCCAAGAAATTGCGCGTATTCCACAAGAAATCAAGCAAGTCTTTTTAACCGCATTTGAAATTGAAGCAGAATGGCTCATTGATGCAGCAGCAAAAAGACAAAAATGGATTGATATGGGACAGTCTTTAAACCTTTACCTTGACCAACCCAGCGGTAAAAAAATGAGTGAGATGTACATGCTCGCTTGGCAAAAAGGATTGAAGACAACATACTATTGTCGAACTCTAGGAGCGACCCAAGTAGAAAAATCCACAACAGATATTAACAAGCGCGGCCTGCAGCCCAGATGGATGAAAAACGAGTCGCCATCTGCAAGGGTGCAAGTGAATCGAGATGCGCCCAGTTGCAGTCTCGATGAAGGATGTGAAAGCTGTCAATAACATGAATCAATGAAGGAGCCAACTATGCCAGGACGATTTGAAGCCAAAGATAAACGCCTCATTAATTGTAATGCGGTGGATGTAAACCAACTCATGCCTCTAAAATACAAATGGGCGTGGGAGCACTACCTCAATGGATGTGCCAATCATTGGATGCCAACAGAAGTGCCCATGGCAAAAGATATTGAACTTTGGAAATCGGATAAATTATCCAAACAAGAACGTTTGGTGATCATGCGCAATCTTGGATTCTTTTCGACAGCAGAAAGCCTTGTTGCTAACAACATCGTTTTGGCCATTTTCGAACATGTCACCAATCCAGAATGCCGACAATACTTGCTGCGCCAAGCCTTTGAAGAAGCGATCCACACGCACACTTTCCACTACATTGTCGAATCGCTCAATCTTGATGAAGGTGAAATCTTCAACATGTACAACGAAATTAATTCCATACATGCAAAAGATCAGTTTGAGATGGAGATCACAAAAGAGATGATGGAGGGTAATTTTTCCACAGACACTTTAAAAGGAAAACAGCTCTTTATAAAAAATCTCATTGCGTACTACGTCATCATGGAAGGCATCTTTTTCTATTCTGGCTTTGCGATGATCTTGTCTTTCCATCGCCAAAATAAAATGACCGGCATTGGCGAGCAGTTTCAATACATTTTGCGCGACGAAACCATCCACTTGAATTTTGGCATCGATCTGATCAACGGTATCAAAGAAGAAAATCCCGAAATCTGGACACCTGAATTTCAAAACGAAATGCTCGAGCTCATTAAAAAAGCAGTCGATTTAGAAATTCTGTATGCCAAAGACTGTCTTCCTACAGGAATTTTGGGACTCAACGCCGACATGTTTACAGAATATGTGCATTACATTGGAAATCGACGTTTGGAGCGTATTGGTTTTAAAGCCCAGTGGCCTAATGCCAAAACGCCATTTCCTTGGATGAGTGAAACAATCGATCTTGGTAAAGAGAAAAACTTTTTCGAAACACGAGTGAATGAATATCAGTCGGCTTCAAATTTGCAGTGGTGATTAACCCGCTGCAAGGTCGATGACAATATCTCCTGATGTTGTTTCGAGTGTGACGTAAGTGTTTGGTTGAATCACGTATTTTTTCATATTTCCAAAAAACTGATCAAATGCTTTTTGACCAATTAGGTGATAAAATTTTGTCACTCTTACATAACAGGCGACTTTATTTTTCACACTTTGCAATACTGTGGCTTGTGCAACACCGTCCAGCTGGAAGTATACAATATCTCTTCGAACCTTTGCTTCACATTCATCCAGAAAATCAGACCTTACATTCCATAAATTCAAAAGATCTTGTGCATTTTGTATACACAAAAGATCTTGTAGTGTGTCTAAAAAGGCTTTTTCTTCTGCTCCATCTAAAGAACGAACTTCCATAGGATGAGGGATTTCTTTGTTGAAACAATTTTCGCGTGTTAACATCGCTTGAAGAGCTTCTTGAATTAGAAAAAGATTTTTACCAATAAGAATATAGCGCGGGTATGTAATATCACTTAATGGTATCTCTTCAACTAATAAAGGGCTAAAATAGTTGCCATCCTCTTTCTTTTCATTCCCTAATTCGAAACTTGCATCTACTTGCGATTGTGAAGAGGGTTTGATGATAATATGTTGAGTAAAAACCTCTTCTAATGTTTCTTCAAGTGTTGTTTTGGTTCGCTGTTTTAGTGCTTTATGAGATAAAACACACTGTCTAACAGCGACTGCATTTAAGAGAAAAAATATGGCATAAAACAATCTATTTTGCTTAGCACCCTTGAAAAAAGTAAAGATTGCAACATCAACGAATAGAATGCATCCTGCAATGAGTGCTGTTTTTAGCATTCTTTTCCAAACAATGGTTCTTTCTGGATTTTTCCAATATATCAATGAAAAACGTTCTCCAAAAGAAAATTGAATTGACTCTAATTGTCCAAAAATTCTCATTTCTGCTTTATTAGCTTGCATATTGGATGCAATCACCGCATCACGTAAATGTTCGATACTTGTAGCTCTTTGTGTTCCGTCCCCTAAATAGATCTCTGTCATATCACTTTGGAAATCTAATGCTGGTTGAATACGTGGTAGACCTAATAATTGAGCGACTTGCCTTTTTATATTTGTTGCCATTATCTATCTTTATTGAATTTAATAGCCCCCATTTTACTTGCTATTCAAATAAAAATCAAGAAGAAAAATTTTTAAATACGACTGAAAATCAACTACTTAGAAAAATGGGAGCGCAGAAACCAAGCTTGCTTCTCGTGGATGCGATAAGTATATTTGAATTAAAAATAAAATTTTAAATTCAATTCTTCAACTTAAATTCGTTACAAAGTTGATACTTCCTGTTTTTATTGGAAGGGTCTGTGATTTTTAAAAAGTCACACTCTACCCACTTTTTACATAAAGCAGACGCAGACCGCGGTCTCAGGTCAAAAAGCTCCCCTACTTGTTTGGATGTGATCTCATTAAACTCTAAAAAAAGCTCCAAAACTTTACGTTGTTTTGGATCCAGTTTGTATAAAAATTGTTGTTCATCTGGATCATTTTTGGACACATCCATGTTTCTTAACACATTTTCAAAGGCAACAGCCATTCCTTTTATCATGTATTCGATCCAATGTGTGATATCCGCCTCTTGTCTACCGAGATAATAGTTGTGTGAAGGACCTACACTAATTGCATCATAATACGCTTGCAAATTACGCGCATAATACTCTTCAAGAGAGTACAGCCCTTTCAGATCATAGCCACCTAGGTGTAAAATCAAGGTGGTAACAAGTCTGGCTAGTCGTCCATTTCCATCATAATAGGGATGAATCGTTGCAATCTGATAATGTGCAATGCCTGCAACGATGGGACATGGAATTTGATGCAAATTTTCTTTTATCCATTGTACCAATCCTTCCATAAGTCCACTGACATCTTTTGCTTCTGGGGGCATGTAAATGATGGCTGATGTTCTAGCATCTCGTATCACATTTTGTCCATCTCTGTAAGCAGAAGGTCTAACACGTGTTATTCCATAGGACATTAGTAAAGCATGAAGAAGTTGGATGGTTTTTTCATTAACTAGAGTTTTTTCTGCTGCAAACTGTTCTACTTCTTTTAGTGCTTCATAATATCCTTTCACTTCTCTTTCATCTCGTTCTCGACCAGGGAAATGTCCTTCGTGTTGAAGCACTTGATCAATCTCTGAGGGCAGCAACTGATTCCCCTCAATCATCGTCGAATAATGCGTGGTGTAAAGCTTTGCAGATTCTCTTAAGCTCGCCAGCACTTTTGGTGTTAGCGAAAGGTATTGAATGTCTCCCTTGACTTTCTCTATTCGGATGAGATCATTAGCAACTTCAGGAGTAATCACAAAATTAGGCTTAAATTTTATCGGCATAATATCGGCACTTTATCAGCATTTCAATCTAACTTTATTATACCGATAAACTGCCGATAAATCCAGAGAAAAAACGCAAATATTTCGCAATCAATTATTTAGAAAAATGCGAGCGCAAGAACCAAGCTTGCTTCTCGTGGACACGTAAGCGCTCGATGAGCATGTCTTGCGTGCCAAGGTCATTGAGCTTTCCCGTTAAATTAATTAGTTTACAAAGTTGTTTACAAAGAGATTCGTGGTCTTTGAGGAGTGTTTTTAGCATTTGGTTAGCATTGAGCTTTGCTGAAGATTCTTTGAGAGTGGCAAATTTTAGCATTTCTTTCATGGATCCTGGAGACATTTCACCAAGAGAGCGGATCTTTTCTGCGATCATATCGATCGCTTCTTGTAGTTCATGGTATTGCTTTTCAAAAAGCAGATGTATAGAGTAGAATCTCGCATCAACAAGATTCCAATGGAAATTTTGCGTTTTTGTATACAGGATATAACTATTGGCTAAAAATACATTGAGCTCTTTTGCAACTTGTTTACAAACTTTTTGTGAAACTCCGCAATCTACTTTCATTGCTTACTCCTTTTTTTTCTCAAGGTATCAATTTTAAATGGACATTGCAAATAAAATTTGGTAAAACAAAGTCTATGTTTCAAAAAGATACAAAATATAAAGGTTTTTTAGTCACACGTTTTGATAAAATTGAAGAACTCAAGTTGAATTTTATCGAGCTTGAGCATGAAAAAACAAAAACAAAAATTATCAAGATTCAAAATGATGATCATGAAAATGTCTTTTGTTTAGGATTTCGTACCATCCCTTCGTCATCTAATGGCGTCGCACACATTTTAGAACATACTGTTTTATGTGGATCTGAAAAATATCCTGTTAAAGACCCCTTCTTTTCTATGTCTCGCCGTTCGTTAAATACATTCATGAATGCGTTTACAGGACCTGATTTTACACTCTATCCTGCAGCAAGCTGTGTCAAAAAAGACTTTTTCAATTTGCTTGATGTCTATGTCGATGCCGTCTTTTTTCCCAAACTCAAAGAATTAAGTTTTTTGCAAGAAGGCTGGCGTTTTGAATTAAAAGACCAAGAAGCTCTTAAATCTTTGGAGTATGCTGGAATTGTTTTAAATGAAATGAAAGGAGCATATGGTAGCATTGACGAAAGACTCTACCACACCCTTTTTCAACACCTCTATCCTGATGTTAGTTATGGCGTGGATTTCGGAGGCAAGCCAAAAGAAATCCCCAATTTAAGCCACAAGGAATTAGTAGAGTTTCACAAAACGTTTTACGCACCTTCACGTGCGATTTTCTACTTCTATGGAGATATTCCTCTAGAAGAAGAGCTCGATTATTTAGAAGAGCATGTGTTAAAAAATGCCAAACCCCTAAAGCCCATTGCTCCCAATCTTAAGCAGGCACGTTTCAAAGAACCCAAAGAAGTGCATATTGATGTGCCTTTATCTCAGGAGACCGAAGACACAGCCATCTATTCGCTTGCCTATTTGACATGCCCTATCGAAGATCAAGAAAGTTTGCTTGGCTTGCAACTTTTACAAACTGTCTTAATGGACACGGATGCCTCCCCTCTTAAGCATGCACTTTTAACCTCAGGACTGTGTAAAACGGCTAGCCTCTTTCTAGAAACCGACATGAGTGAAATCCCTCTGGTTTTAGTATTAAAAGGCTGCAAAGAAGGCATAAAAGAAAAAGTGCAAGAATTTTTAAGTGTGACACTTGAAAAAATTTGTAACGAGGGTTTTGAGAAAAAAAAGATTGAATCGGCTCTTCACCAACTTGAGTTTGAACGTTTGGAAATCTCTCCAGACTATGGCCCCTATGGTTTGACGCTTTGTCTGCGCTCACTTTTGCTAAAGCAACATGGACAAGATCCTACGCTTGGACTCAAAGTGCACTCATTATTCAATGGTTTGAGAGAAAAGCTCAAAAAGGAACCAAAATTTCTTGTGCATTTAATGCAAAAATATATGCTCAAAAAC
>JAAKFQ010000026.1 GCA_011064725.1 Chlamydiota bacterium
GTTGTATTAGAAGTAGTATCCAAACCTCTTAAAGTGACTGGAGATGGAGCCAAGGCATAGTATATTGAGGTAACGTTAAAATCAGCTGCAAAAAGAGTGACGCAACAAATCATATAAAATAATAAGCGTTTTATCTATCTTTGAATAAGGGATTGTTGTTGTGGTTTCAATTTTTTTTACTGCTTGATGTTAGGCATCAGATACTTTTTTTTTATTTTTACAATTTGATCAAAGGAAAGCTCTTCATTAGACACAAATTCCTTTAATAAAAGCTCCCTTAATTACTTCTGGCAAGTTGCGCAAAACAAACACACTACCCTTTGTGTTTGTCACAAATTGTTTTAAAATTGTTTCTTGTTTTCATCGACATTCATCTAGCACCTCTTTAACCAAAAAGGGTGCCAAAAAAATCTCTCTTTTCAAGAATTTTTTTCGTGCATGATTAAAAAGTCCACTCTAGACTGCCATCGACTTGGTGGTCTTTGGTATATCTATTGAACTCGCCCTTGTAGCCAATCATGATAATAAATGGCGCTGCATAAATGCGAATACCACATCGAGGAGAGACGAGCAATTGAGAATCATTTGATGTAAGTGTGTTTTGATAAAAAGTATTACCTGCAAAAAACGCACCATAGTTAGTATTTCCAAGCGGTGTTTTTACAACTCCACTCACCCCTACGAAAGGTGCATAACAAACTTTTCCGTGTTTAAAAATACCTTTTAAGTTTATACCCAATTCTGTTTTTAAGAAATGCGAATGATGTCTGTTTATAAACAAATTAATTGATGAGCCTGTTTCTAAAATAGAACCTAGCTGTAAATAATGATAATCTATATTCCCAAAAAGCTCTAGACGAAAATCAGAGATATGCACTTGTCCCATTAACCCTAAATGCGCATTGACAAAAGGTGCATTAAATTTAGCATATGCTGTTTCGTTAATCATTAAAAAGGCTACTTTGCGATGCATATCAAAATGTTTTCCACCTACAATAACAGAAGCATCAGCAATAAAGTATTTTGAAATAAAACCACCATAAATCGCACCAAAGCCTGATTGAATATCTCCAGAACCAGAATTTTGTTTTAGATGAAAATCTGTGTAAGCATAACCCCCACCAAATCCAAAATAAAAAGGATGTGTGCAAACATCAAATCCAATTAAAGCTCCTCCTGCATCCGCATCATATCCAGATAACCAATCAAAAGGTTTGGTATTTTCAAAATTTCCAAAGCTACTTATCCAAATACCTTTATTTTTTTCTGTGCCGCATTCCCCCCTCTTAGCGCATTTAAGAGAATGGGCTCGGTGTCCTAATATATAGCTCAATTGTGTGTCTGAAGTGAGTGTCATCCATTCAAGGTTAGCGTAGTTTGCAGCTGTCATTTTATTTAAAACATCTGCTAATGGACCTGGATAATTTAATAATCCTAATGCCTCGACAATCTGAACAAGGGGTGTATTTTCTTGAATATCTAAAGCTATAAAAGCATCTATAATCATCAGAGGATTTCCTTGAGGAAGGCTTGGATGTGAAAAAATAACCGTATTATTAATTTCAAGCTGTATGCTCCCTTCTATAATTTTTATATCAACCAAGTTCGCAAGCGCCCCTGTTTTTTGTATTGTAAGACTAGGGGATATATTTGTTTGACCCTCGATAACTTTATAAAGTGTCCCTTTAATATAATTCCCGGATCCAATGTTAACGAGCAATGTTCCATCAATGTTTGCAATACTTGGTGTTATGACAAACACTTTGTCTGCATCATTTGCAGTAGGAGTAATATCAATTTCTAATATCCCTTGAGAACCTTGTGTGAAGCTTCCTTCAATTGTCATTGATCCAATATTACCATTTCCAGGCGAGATAAGGCCATTATTTGTTAAGGTTTTTCCGTCATTGATACTTAAGTTCCCACTTAAAATACCATTTGGCTGCACCTCTACATTTGTAATTACAGAACCATTAATGTTAAGCTCGCCTTGTGTTACGGTTGTGGTTCCCGTATAGGTATTATCTCCATTTAAGGAGAGCTTCCCTGATCCCTGTTTTGTTAAACCGCCTCCAACAGTTCCACCAAGTTCGCTGTCGATTGGATTTGGAATTGTCACATTAGCCGAGGTGTCAAAAATGAAATTTGTTCCGGATCGCATAAAAATATCACTGCCGCGCGTTGCCATATTACCAGAAAAAGACACAGGACCGGAAATGGTTAAAGTTGCAGGTTTAAAGAGAAAAATCGCGCCGCCATCGTTAACGGCAGAACAAGCATCAAAACTGCAATTAGAAACTGTTATTATATTGTTTGTATAAATCGCGCCGCCCTTTAGATTTGCAGAACAAGTATCAAAACTACAATTGGAAACTATTATACTGTTTTTTCCATATATCGCGCCGCCATTTAGGCCTGCATGACAAGTATCGAAATTGCAATTAGAAACTGTTATTGGGTTGCTTCCATATATCGCGCCGCCATTGGACTGCGTTGATATACAGTTGGTAAAAGTATTACTTACCCCACTAATTGTGATGTTACAGCCGGAGCTACCATAAATTGCACCACCTCTACCACCGGAATTTGGTGCTGTACAGTTGGTAAAAGTATTGCTTGTGCCATTAATTGTAATGTCGCAACCGGTACACAAAAAATTGCACCTCCTCTATAACCAGCAGAACAATTAGAAAAAGTATTGCTAGCGTCGCTAATTGTGATAAAGCTGCCATCTCCAAAAATCGCGCCGCCATTTTCTGCAGAACAAGTATCAAAACTGCTATTAAAAATTGTTATATTGCTGTTTCCATAAATCGCGCCACCATTGCCAGCTGATGCTGTACAGTTGGTAAAAGTACAGGTATCAACAGTTAAAGGATTGTTGGAAGATGTGATTAAAATTACCCCACCCCCTGTTGCGCTAGTAGTCATTCCTTTTTTTAAATCAATGTTACTTAAGTTAAGGGATTCAGATGCAGAAATCGAACCAAAAATACGGTACGTATTAATTCCATCAACCTCTACCTTTCCTGGGCTTAAATTATTATCAATAGTTAAAGAATTTATAATAGAGGGCAATGAAGATCCAAGGGTAATTGTTGAGGGCGTTGTAAGATTAAAGTTAATTGTGTTTGTGCCTCCAGCTGTATTAGAATCTGTAATCTCTTTTCTTAAAGTGCCCTCAGATAGACTATCTACGTTAGATGTAACAGTAAATGTATCTGCAAAAAGAGCGCCGCAAAAAAATAAAGAAAATAAAAAGCGTTTCATCTATTCATATATAAACGATTTTAGCTTTGGTTTCAATTTTTTTTTACTGCTTGGGTTTTCTGTGTAACACTTAGTTATGGGTGTGTGTGTTTTTTTGTTTATGAGTATAAAACAAGCGTTTAAAACTCGTGTTTTTGTGAATTTTTAAGAATTGTTTTTTGTGGTTATAAACAAACAATCATCCGTGAAAAACATCACGAACCCATGAACATTCCCACAACACTTAATGAATACTTATATATATTTAATAATCTCTTCGTTCACTATGAAGGATGTTATATAAGGGTTTTCCTGTTTGCGCTGTTTGCACAACATCTCTTAACCATTCGCTACCACCTGCTTGAAAGCGGTGTTTAGAGGAGAGAGGAAGTACCAGATCTAAGGGAAAGGAAATCGACACACCCTTTTCATAATACCGCTTTCCATTTACGATATCTTTTTTGTTTGAAGTGCCTATCCAAAAAGACACACACAAGCCGCTATCAAAATAACGAGATAGTGTGGCTTTGATTCCAAGATCGCGCGCTAAAAATTGCCCAATTTGAACATGAGTCTGAATTTTGAATTTTTTAACATCATAGTAGAGATTTAAAAAATATTGCACGCCCGTATAATCTTCATATGTTGGCGTAATCCCCACAAGCTTTCTGATTTTTTGCTGAAATTTCAAGCCAGAATAGGCGCGTTTTTTTAATACAGCACCCTCAACACCTATGGCAAAATTGTATTTTGCTGGAAAGTAGAGGAACTCTGTTGCAATGCCTGCATAAGCGATTTCAAAATACCCAACAGCTAAGCGCGCAAAAAAACCACCACCAAAGGAAAAGTTTTTTTGTAAGTACATTTTATCGATATAGACGGGATCTTCGCGGTAATAATCGATCGAATCACTTCTCACATTGATGATTTGTGAGGGATTAAATTTATCATAATCTCTAAGGTTTTTTAGATCATCTGCCACATTGACCCCAATGAGCACTTTATAGTAAAGAGAGTTGGCAATATAGCCAGAAGGGCCGATCAATACCCCTAAGTCATATTTAATTTTTCCCGCAGCAGATCCCCAAAACACACGAAGGCGTGGACGTGCGGTAATTTCTAATAAACTTTTGTTTTGTTTAAAAAGTGTGTGGGATTTTTTTGGATATTTAATATTTTCACGTGGAGATAAAATGTTTAGTTCTTCTGGGCCCATTTTTTGTTCTTCAAAAGCAATCAGATAGCGTGTTTTGTAGGTGATTTGGTAGACTGGAATTGTATCATTTTCTACTTGCACAACCACGCGATCGATGTTTGAGGGCACAAGGTTGGCAAGCGTGCGATTGATGCGCTCTTTGACAGCATCGAATTTACGATATTTACGGTTTGCAACACGCAACCAAAAAATTGTTTTGTCGTCGGTTTTTTGTTCTTGTATTTTGTAAATCGTTAAACCTTGCGATTGAAAAGCAAATGTCACCTCTTGAATAAAATCTTTGTAAGGCCTTTTTTTTCCAAGACCTTCTAAATTTGTAGGCCCGGAATAAGCGGGAGTGTCAAACACTTTTTCAAACAAGCCTTTGCTTTGGCCTAGGTTATAATGAAGGTTAAATGCAAAAGCCACCTTTTCACCCCTAACAGAGCTTAAAGAAAAGGTGAATAAATCAAAGAGTGAATAATGAAAACCGACATTGATTCTAGATTTAACACTTCTTCCAAAAGGGCTGGGCTCATGTTCTGGGTTTTCATAATCGTTGTGATCGTACTCTGTAGCAAGCATAAGCCCTTTTAAAAGTGAAATATTGGTTTTTCTGAATGGGTAATAAGCTAATCCTCCAAAAATGCCTTTGATGCGATCTTTTCCATAACCTAATGTGAGCTCTAAATTAAGCGATCGAATGACTTGTGTGGCGACAATATATTGCGCAGAAAAGTTTTTAGACCCAAAAAAATCTAACATCCCGAACGCAACCCCCGGAAGGTAATAGTTAGAATCTTCTGGAAGCAAAAGCGCGATTTTAAAGTTTGCTGTTCTGTCAGAATAATCTCCAAACCCATTCATTAGGCCTGGATCTGGAACACCCAAGAAAATGTAATAAGAGCCCGAAATTTCTAAACGCTGAAAAAATTGGAACCCCAAACTCCACACATCATAAGGAGGGAGGTGAGCGTATTGCATGGATCCCATACCCACCTGAGGCATCCTAGCAGAAGGCATGTTAAAATACCCTGTGACGAGATTATAACCATAGTTTGTGGGAAGGGTTTCATAAACTTCGGTGTCGATTTTCTTTACGAGTTGCAAATCTTGAATGAGGCGATCTATATCGGATATAGCAAAAACAGTCTCTAGGAAAAAAAGAGCAATCCAGAAAAACCTCATAGGAGACATTTTAGAAAAGAATCTAATTAGAAGCGAGCCTTAAATTATCCTAAAAATAGATGATGTTTTTGTTTAAAATAAAACAATGTGTGTTGTAAGCTGTGTTATAAATACACTCTTTTTTCACATTATGAGCTATTTAGAACAGTTTCAAGATCTTTTATACAAAAGGGATCTGGATAAGATCGCCTACATTTGGGACGAATATTCTAAACAAGACCCCCTAAACCCCAAAGAGCTTATTGAGGTGTTGGAGCTTTTCAAGGCATCTAAATTTAATCAAGCTCTCGGAAAGATGATCGAAAAAGGCGTGAGATGCTGGGAAAGAGTGGTAGAAGAGTCGTTCAAATTTGATGTCTGTCGGCTTGTGATTGATTTGCAGCTCAGCAACAGTGAGTATATGGCGGATCTGGCGCTATTAACACTGGAAGAAAAATATGCAAAGGACCCTGAATTTCAAGAGAAATTAAGAATTATTGGACTTAGAGAAAAAGTACACTTTCGTGGAGCTGTGAGTTTTTATCAACTTTTAACCCACGTCGCGAAGGGTAAGTTTGTGTACCATACAGGTGGTTGGGGAACAGGAGAGGTTGTTGATGTATCCAAGCTTCGCGAAGAGCTTGCTGTAGAATTTGAAAATGTGGCCGGAATAAAACACCTTGCGTTTTCTTCTGCTTTCAACCACCTTATCCCTCTTCCAGACGATCATTTTTTATCTAAGCGGTTTGGAAATCCAGATCTTTTAGAAGAAGAGGCAAGAAAAAATCCCACAAAAGTCATTTGCATGCTTTTAAAAGATTTAGGACCAAAAAGCGCACAAGATATTAGAGAAGAGTTAAGTGAGCTTGTGATTCCAGAAGAAGATTGGTCTAAATGGTGGCAAACAGCAAGAGCAAAAATCAAAAGAGCTGATCAGATTGAGTCACCAAAAGACCTAAGAGGTGAGTTTGCGTTTAGAACACATATACTGACACCAGACCAACGCTTTTTTAAAGCAACCAACCAAGAGATGAGCCCCCTAGAGTTTATCCATCTTCTGCATTCTTTTTATAAGGATTTTGCGCCTTCATTTAAAAATGAAGAGTTTAAGCAAAGTGTCTATGCAAAAATAGAAGAGGTATTACAAAAAGAACTTTCAGTAGAACAAAAACTCCAAATTTTTTTCTTGATGCAAGATATTTATCAAGAGAAAAAAGAAGAGATTGAAACATTAGTTAAAACATTTTCTGGTTTAGAAATCTTGAGCAAAATTAAAATCCTATCATTAAAAAAGCGCTTGCTCATGGTGATAAGAAAAGTACAACCAAACTGGATAGAAGGGTTTTTAGACATTTTGTTTTTGGATGAGCCTACTCAAATTAAAGATTATGCGCTTTTTGAGTTGATGAAGGCAGACAGACAAGATCTTGTGGAAGAAAAGGTTGAAGAGATTTTGGAGTTTGGTTTTAAATGGCCAAGGGTATTTTGGTGGTATTTTCAAAAAGTGATTGCAAAACACAAACTCCCATTTTGTGATGTAAGGGGAAAGATACGATTTTTTGAAGGGTTTTTAGATCTATTTTCTCGTCTAGAATCTGATTCAGAGCAAAAAGAATTACTCAAAAAAATGTATGGACTTTTGATTCAAAACCGCTACAAATTAGTACGCGAGATTTTTGAAATCGGCTCTTTAGAAGAAGTTAAAGAATTTTTATTGCTTATGTCTAAATGTTATATATTTACTGACCAAGATCAAAAGATTTTTAAATCCCTTGCAGAGGTTGTGTATCCAGAAATCGGTGATGGAAAAATGCGAGAGGCGTTTGAAGATCATGTGATTTGGACCACAAAAGAAGGATATGAAAAAATGCAAATGCGTATCAAACATATTGGAACCGTGGAAACTGTGAAAAATGCGAAAGAGGTTGAAGAGGCAAGAGCTTTGGGAGATTTAAAAGAAAACTCTGAATATAAGTTTGCTTTAGAAAAAAGAGCGCGTTTGCAGTCAGAGCTCAAGCTGTTGTCCACACAAATCAACAAGGCGCGCATTTTAACCAGAGAAGATGTAACCAGAGACCAAATTTCTGTAGGAAGCGTGGTGACCTTGGAGGGTAAAGATGGAAAAACACAAAACTTTACTATACTAGGACCCTGGGAAGCAGACCCAGATCAAAACATCGTTTCTTTTCAGTCGCGTTTTGCAACAGAAATGATGGGTAAAGAAATTGGTGATAAAATTTCTTTTCGAGAAGAAGAATATGTGGTAAAAAGGTTTAGGAATTATTTTGAATAGGAAAAAGCATATGGAACTTGTTATTGCAACAAAAAATTTACATAAATTAAGAGAATATCGTCTTCTTTTAAAAAAAATTAAGGGTCTTGACATTCTTTCTCTGAAAGATTTTCCAGACTATGTGCCTGTAGAAGAAACAGGAAAAACGTTTGAAGAAAATGCAGAGTTAAAAGCAAAAGATGCTGCAAAAAAATTAGGCAAGTTTGTGCTTGCCGACGATTCTGGCCTAGTCGTCCCAGCCCTTGATGGCGAGCCGGGAATTTTTTCTGCGCGTTATGCGGGAAAAGATGCAACAGATTTAGAAAACCGAAAAGAGCTTATAAAAAAAATAGAAAAACTCCCTCAGGCGCAAAGAAACAGCTATTATGAGTGTGTCATTTGCATCGCAGATCCAGAAGGAGCCATCAAAAAAAATGTCAAAGGATTTTGTGAAGGAGAGGTGATTACGCAAGAGCGGGGAAATAATGGTTTTGGTTACGATTCTATTTTTGTCAAATATGATTATAGCAAAACTTTTGGCGAGCTCGACGAAATGATGAAAAACGAAATTTCACACCGAAGAAAAGCGCTAGATAAAGCGATTAGCTATTTAGAAGAGATAGCAAAAAGAGTGGCTGTATAAATGCGCGTTTTTATAGATGGTTATAATGCCATCTTTTCATCCCAAGAACCAGACATTGATCTAGAGGAAGCGCGTGCATTGTTTTTAAAGCGGCTCAAAGCTGTCAAAAACTTATCAAAAACCACTACCGTGGTTTTTGATGCGAAGAACCTGCACTTTTCCAAAATTGATTCAGGCTCCTTGGTTGTAGTGTATACAGAAAAAAATCAGAGTGCAGACACCTATATTTTGGAGCAAATAGAGCTTACAAAACAAAAAGGACAAATCCTTGTTGTATCCAATGATCGAGAGCTCAAACAAAAAGCTAAAGCGCTTGGTGCAAAAACGCAAAGTTTTAGCAAATTTTATAAAAGCCTAGAAAACAAAACTTCCAAAAAAGAAGAAAAACCAACCTCCCATCCACACGAACTTAAACGTTACTTAAACATTTTCGAAAAGAGATCTAAGAAATAGAACCTATGAACCTGAGTTTTGGGTTTATTTCACCCATTATCAGTGAGATAACTCTTTCTTCTCACGCTTTTTACCTTAGAAATGGTCTTTTGACCATTCCCTGCGATAAAAATCCCGAGAATTTAAGAGTAATCTCCTCGTGATACTGAATAAACTAAACCCAAAACTCAGGTTATGAAACGCTTTGCACTCAAATGCTTTGCACAACAGATTTAAGCTCCTCAATAACAATCGAACACCGTTAGCGGTGTTCTGTTTGGGAGCTAAAAAACGCCTTGCACAACAGATTTAAGCTCCTCAATAACCCCAAGCACGTCTTCAATAGATTTTACGGCGACGATTTTTTTGCGAAATGAGGCTATGTTGGGTCTATTTTTAAAATACCAACATCCGGTGCGCCTGGCATCCAAAACAGCCTTTTTTTCATTGCAAAACTGTCTGATATATCCAAAATGCGTCTCAAATGCTTCAAGGAATTTTTCAAAAGGATGATCCGGAGTAATCCCTTTTTCAAAATAGTTATAAAGATCTTCACAAAACCAGGGATTTCCCAAAGTGCCTCTTGCAATTAAAAGACCATCACATCCTGTGTGCTCAAACATGTGCTTGGCGCTTGATACATCGAAGATGTCTCCATTTCCAAAAACCTTAATCTGTTTGGCCGCTTGTTTTGCTTGTCTGATGCGATCTCGGTTTGCAAGCCCCTTGTATCCTTGCTTGCGCGTTCTTCCGTGGATAAAAATCGCAGCACACCCAACGCTTTCGGCGATTTGGGTGATCTCTTCGTAATTAACATGCTCTTCATCCCATCCTGTGCGAATTTTTAGTGTCACAGGAATTTTTACTGCTGCTACAAGGTTGGCTAAGATATCAAAAAGCTTTTGAGGTGTTTTTAAAAGGCCCGATCCACTGCCATCTTTCACAACCTTGTCCACAGGACATCCGCAGTTAAGGTCAATCACATCAAACCCAAGGTCTTCTAAAATCTGTCCACACTGTGCGCTAAGTTTAGGATTACTGCCGCATATTTGCGCGCCGATAGGATGCATCTCTTTTGTGTAGTCTAAAAATGGGTGCGATTTAGTATTTCGAATTAAAGACTCCATCTTTACCATTTCACAAAACATAAGACCTGGTTTATATTCTGCACACATTTTGCGAAACGGCACGTCACTACAACCTGCAAGGGGAGCATAAACAATATTGGATTCAAGCTTAAGTTTTTTTAAGAAAAAGGGGCGCTTTAAGGTCATGAGACAAATCTTAAGACAATACTTTCTAAAAAATTTAAAGCAAAAAATGCGACAATCGGACTGATATCCAGTGTGCCTCCAATGGGTGGGATGATTCTGCGAAATATGTTTAAATAGGGGTCGGTGTAATAGGCGACAAACCGAAAGATGGGATGGGCTTGAAATTGGGGTAACCATGAGCCTAAAATTCTCGCAAAGAGCATGATTGTGTAGGCCACAAAGAGATAATGTACAATTTGAATAATCATATACAAATAATTTTAAGGTTGAAAAGTAATTATACCTTGTCCATTTTTTTTATTAAACTGATATTATGCAGTAAATCTGCTTAGGGGAAGGGCGAAAAGGACAAGATGCAAGGATGGCGATGAGATCCAACTCCATTTTGAGTTGGATGAAAAGTAGGGCGAAGCAAATCGCCCCTTTGTAGCCTTCGCATAAGCTGTATTTAATGTGTGATATTAGTTACTAAACATGTGTTGATGATAAAAAATGATGTTTACAAAAAAAATCATTGCTGCGCTCAATATTACAAAAAAAAATCTTGAAATAGCGCTTTTCGAGAAAAAAGGGAAAAATCTTGTATTTCTTGCAGCCGAGATGACTCCCTTAGATCATATCCATTTTTCGCAAGATGTAAACCAGCTTTACAAAGCAGCTGATTTTATTATCGCTCCTTTGGGCGCGGAAGATGTCTTGATTAAATGTTTACAAGAGCCCAAAATCAAGCGCCATCAAAGAAAAATTTTAAAAACCCTTTTTAAGAAAAAATTCCATTTTGTCGATGAAGAGGGGCATATTGAATATATCAGAAAAAACGAGCTTGTGTGTGCAATGGGCGTGCACAAAACATCGATAAAAAAAACCCTTGCAAGCTATGAAAAGATTGATTACGAGCCTAATTTTTTGACATGCTATCCCTTAGCTCTTAGCGCATTTGCTACGCATGTATGTGGCAAAGATCGTGGTGTGTTTGTGTTTTTAAATGAGAATTTAGGCCATGTGATTACACAAGAACACGGACTGCCGTTTTCTTCCCATACCTTTCATTTTGAAAAAAATTTTGAAAAAATTTCCAAACAAATTCAATGGTTTTTAAATCATCTTAAAAATTTTTCGGTCGATGAAATTTTTGTCACAGGTCCATTAAGTTTTAACCAAGAGCTGATTAATTACCTCAAAGCTGCGCTTTTAGAGAGTGTAAAACGTCCTAGCTTAAAACAAAATTTGCTGCCCTTCAACTTGTGTCATTCTTTTGCCGTGACGATAGGCTCTGTGTTTGCACTCAACCAAAACCATGATTTTAAAAAAGCGGTTAAAGTGGATCAAAAACTTAAGAAAAAATTAAAGGCAAGCATTCTTAAAACTTGCGGGCAGGTGATCGGGGGGGTAATGCTTGTGGGTTTTTGTTTTCATATCTATTTTCTAAAAAAAGAATATGCGCTTATAGAATCTATGCGTTTTGCAAAAACTTACTACGAAAACGAGCTTCTTGGCAAAACATCAGTGCCAAAAAAACTTGAGACAAACTATTTTAAAAGTCCCAATGTGGCTTTTGAGATCGAAAAATTAAAAAAACTTAAACTCAAAGGAAACAAAGCGCTCAAACATAGTCCAAATACTTTTTGCTTTCCCACACTCAAAGAGATTCTCTACGCATTTAAAAAGAGTAATAGTCAGATAGAGACTTTTCACTTTGATATCAAAAACAATCAGCTTCATTTAAAAGTCAATACACCGGTCATTCATCTCGAAGCGATTAAAGCACAACTGCCAAACGCCGATATCAAAGTCAACAACAACACGGTTATCATTAAAATTAAGGGGAAGGATTTTGCTTAAATCGCTATTTTTTCTCATCTTAAGGCGTACAATGGGTTATGGACTTTATGTGGCCATCATTACATCCATTGCTCTAATGCCTTATCCCTTTAAAAAAAGACAAGAAATGTTGAAAAAAAATAAGCCACTGCTGTTAGAAGAAATACAAACGCTTGAACAATTGCGTGTCCAAAAGAAAAAATATCAGCTTTTGAAATACAACAAAGCTCTTTTCATTTCATTTCTTTGTTTTGATTTGATGCAAGAAGAAATTTACCATTTAGAAAAGATCAAAAATAATGAAGCACTTTTTTCAAAAGAAGCTCTTTTACAACGGTTGGAATTCTTAAAAACGGAAAATACATTGCGTTTTCATATCGAAATTCAAAAACCTTATTTAAAACTTTGTTTAAAAACTCCCTGTGAACTCAATAAAATGGATCTTGAAAAATTATTAGCTCTATTGCAAGATAGTTCTTGTGATTTAGAAACCATTGATTTCGAAAAGCAAAAACGTTTTGATCAAGAAGTGTTTCTTTTAAAGGAATTACAATTAAAGTTATTTAGACCATGAGACAATTGCTTGTTTTTATTTTCTGTTCCGCCCTTCTTTTTGCACATCAAGAGCTGCTATCGATCCATTTGCTGGATCACCATGGAATGTATCAAACCCATCAAGACGAAAAAAAACTTAAGAGCTTTGAAAGCCAAGATTTTTTAAGTGCGCAGCCTTATCAAAAAGTGGTGCGGGTTTTTAAAACCGAAAATCAAAAAACACAAAGCATCATTACCAGTTACTATCCAAGTGGACAGGTATGCGCATTTTTAGAATGTGTAGATGGAAGAGCCAAAGGCGTATACAAAGAGTGGTATGAGTCAGGAAAACCAAAAATCGAAGCTTTTATAAAAGGAGGAATGGCTGATTTAACAAATGAGGCGGAAAAATCCTGGGTTTTTCACAAATGCGCAAAGGCTTATTTTCCCAGTGGACGTATAGAAGCCCTGTTGCAGTACGACCATGGAAAATTACATGGGTTTTCCACGTTTTATTATCCAAACAAAAATGTTAAAAAACTCACCTCTTATCACGAAAATCAAAAGCATTTGAAATGTTTAACATTTTTTGAAACAGGGGCGTTAAAAAAAGAAAGCCATTTTCAACACGGAAAATTGCACGGTTCTTATGAGCGTTTTTTTGAAAATGGAACACTATATTCCGTTGAGAAATTTGATTTTGGTAAACTAGAAAAGGGTGTGTATTTCAATAAAAAGGGAAAAATTTTGTCCAAAATTGAAGAAGGCGCAGGGATAAAAACATTACACAAAAAAAACATGATCATTAAATCTAATTATGTGCATGGACAAAAACAAGGAAAAACAGAAATCTTCGATTCTAAAGGAGAGTTGCTGTCTCATTACCATGTTTATAATGGGAAAAAACACGGAAGGCAGGTGGAATTTTATCCCCATTCACAACAACCCAGGCTTGCGATGTTTTGGGTAGAGGATCAAATCCAGGGTCTTGTTGAAACATGGTATCCTAGCGGACAATTAGAATCTCAAAAAGAAATGAGCCATAATCAAAAATATGGCTTAAGTGTGTGTTATTATGAAAGTGGCGCTGTGATGATGGTCGAAGAATATGTGCATGACAAACTCAAAGATGGAGAATATTACAAAAAAGGGCAAAAAACCCCCTTTTCAAAAATCACAAATGGCAAAGGCCTTGCCACGCTATTTGATCCACGCGGAAGTTTTGATAAAGAGATCATTTACGAAAACTTTGAGCCTCTAATAACTGACCTTACGCACTAACTCCTACTTGTAGGAAGGCTGCAAAGGGTGATCTACTTCGTATTCCTCCTCGCACAACTCCAAGGAGTTGCGTTTGTCGGACGTACTTGTATCTCTTTCCTTTAGCTCTCCCTCCCAAATAGAATTTAGTACGTAACATCAGTTAAATAACTGACCTTACGCACTACCTTCTATTCATAAGAGGGCTGCAAGGAACAATCTACTGCGTCTAGCTTTTCGTTCAACTCTCAAGGAGTTGAACTTCACCGCAATCCTTGTATCTTGTCCCTTTCGCTCCTCTTCTAAACAGAATTTAGTACGTAACATCAGTTAGACAAATAAAACCCCATCTACGCTGACGTCATGTATTTCTTTTGGAATATGTTTGGCTTTAAGTTCATAAAAACAAATTCCAATGGTTTTGCATCGTATTTGTTTTAAAAATCGATCATAGATTCCATAACCAAACCCAAGGCGATAACCATTTTCATCAAAACAGATTCCTGGCACTAAAACAAGATCGATAGCGTCCAAATCTACAACTTTGCTGTTTTCATTGGGCTCAAAAAAGCGCTTTTTTTTATGCAAATGCGCCATATCTGTGACTCGACATGGAATTAAATCATGATGCTCTACTTTTGGAATACAAAGCGTTCTGTTTTCGCATATCCAGTGATTGAGTTCCCATGTATCGACTTCGTCTTCCATGCTTGCATACGATAAAATAGTTTGAAAATGGGACAGATGGAGCTTTTCAAAAAGCGTTTGCTTTGCTTGGTGTTTTCGTCTTTTCGAGAGCATTTTACGCTTTGCAATAAAATCTTTTCTTAAAGTATCCTTAATATCCATGTGCCGAAGTATAGTATTTTTTCTTTTTCTTAGCTGTTTATTCGCAAGTGTTCCAAAAGCATCCAAGCAGTTAGTTTTGATTGTTACAAAAGATTGGGATTCTTGTTTTGGAGTGATGCAATGTTTTGAAAAAGATGCACTTGATTTTGTACCAGCATCGGACATCCATCCCATTGTAACAGGAGAAAAAGGCTTGGGGTGGGGAGTTGGATTGCATGGCGATATGGATACAGGTCCTATAAAAAAAGAAGGCGATTTAAAAAGCGTAGCTGGTATTTTTACATTTGGAAAAGCGTTTGGAATCCAAACAACACAAATGCGCTGGCCATTTATCCAAATTACCCCAAAATATTTTGCCGTTGATGATGCGCATTCAAAATATTACAATACCATCCAAACTAGCGATGAAGTGTTCAAAGACTGGCAAAGCGCAGAAGAGATGCATTTTTATAAGATACGCTATCAACTTGGTATTGAAATTGGGCATAACCAGCCTGTGCAAGAAGCAATCTATGGTTCGTGTATTTTTATGCATGTGTGGCTCTGTCCTACTTATCCTACGAAGGGATGTACAGCGATGGATAAAACAGCTATGCAGCAGATACTCTTTTGGTTAGATCCAGAAAAGCAGCCTATCATCGTGCAGCTTCCTTTGTCTGAATACGAGGACAAAAAAACACAATGGAATTTACCTGATTTATGAAACTAAGACTTTGATCGTTTCGTTTAATGTTTTTTTGGGCTTGACGAAAGAGTGATCTCTTGTCAAGATGGTTATTAAGTCAAATAAGGAGTTTTGAGTATGCCACAAGATGCAAACAAAAAAAAGGCGCTAGAGCTTGCCTTTGCGCACATTGAAAAACAATTTGGGCAAGGATCGATCATGAGTTTTTCCAAACACTCATCTGCAAAAGGTATCGATGTGATAAAAACAGGCGCCTTGACACTCGATCTTGCGCTTGGCATTGGCGGCATCCCAAGAGGACGTGTTGTTGAGATTTTTGGTCCCGAATCCTCTGGTAAATCTACACTTGCTATGCACATTGTGGCAAATGCGCAAAAAAATGGAGGAACTGCAGTCTATATTGATGCTGAACACGCCCTGGATCCAAAATACGCAAAATGTATTGGTGTGCAGATTAACGATTTGATGATCTCTCAACCCGATTGTGGAGAAGACGCGCTTAACATTGCAGAAATGCTCGCGCGCTCCAACGCTGTGGATGTGATTGTTATCGATTCTGTAGCAGCACTTGTTCCTAGAAATGAATTGGAGGGCGAGATAGGAGACACACATGTAGGCTTGCAAGCACGAATGATGTCGCAAGCATTAAGAAAGCTCACCTCAACGCTTGCTAGAAGCAACACATGTGCTGTTTTCATCAACCAAATCCGCGAAAAGATAGGTATTATGTTTGGCAATCCAGAAACGACTCCAGGTGGTAGAGCTCTAAAATTTTATTCTTCTATACGTCTTGATATTCGCCGTATTGGTGCGATTAAAAATAGCGATGGTTCAGATAAAGGAAACCGCGTGAAAGTCAAGGTCGTCAAAAACAAAATGGCACCTCCATTTCAGATTGCAGAATTTGATATCTTGTTTAATGAAGGGATTAACACTGTAGGTTCTTTATTAGACATTGCTGTTGATCTAAACATTGTCGACAAAAAAGGTGCGTGGTTTAGCATTGGCGAAAAGCGCCTCGCTCAAGGGAGAGATGCATGTATTGTTGAGCTAAAAAAAGATCCTGCGTTTTTGAAAAAGATCGAAGATGACGTGATGAAAAAGCTCAAAGCCGAAGAGGCTGCGCCGGCGAATGCAAGTGCTTAATACAGGTTAGAAAATCTGAAGACAAACAGTCTAATTCTTGCAATAAAGAACGAAGTGTTTCGAGATGTTCATCTAATGCATTTTTCGCCCCAAATTCACCTAATGTCAGTGCAACGTTGGGTTTATTGTTTTTTTTATCTTCATCCATATCCTTTAAGTCATCATGGATTTGAAACGCGGTTCCAAAATGAAATGCCGCTAACTTGACAGTTTCGATCATCTCTATGGATCCACGAGAAAAGATCCAACCCAATACAAAAGCCATTTCAAAAAGCGGATGCGTTTTCAAACCACTCTCTTCCGAAATTAAATCTAACATTTGACCATCTGTTGACAGGATGCAGTTTGTTGCGACACAATCTAAGACAAGCTGTGTTTCATGAGCGCTTAATTTTTGCGTTTTGGATTGTGTAGCAACGAATTTAAATGCCCATCCAATCAATTTGTAGGTCGCTAAAATTGCGACATCTTCCCCAAATGCGCGATGCAACGCTTCATTACCCCTTCGATAAAGCGCATCATCCATGCAAGGCAAGTCATCTGCAATCAAACTTGCTGTGTGCAAACACTCAACGCTAAGCGCCACATCCAAACAAGTCTTGCAATCTTTTGCGAGCATCCAAACAATCAAAGGGCGCAAGCGTTTTGCTTGCGTGTTCATCGAATAACAAATCGCTTGATCTAGTTGAGAATAGGACAAATTCTTTTTTTGCCAAGCGAACATGTGCGCTTCAAACAGCTGTTTAAATTCAGCAAACATGAAATCCTTTGAGAGTAGAATTAGGATAACAAACGCTTTGTGGCGCAAGAAACGTACCTGGATTAAGCACACAGTTGCATCCAATCTGGCTTTTATCGCCAATAATGGCGCCCAATTTTGTAGGCCCCAAAATTACCTCGCCATCAAGCTTAATTGGCACAGGACCTTTATCGAGGCGAAAGTTAGAACAGATGCTGCCGGCACCCAAGTTCACATCGCATCCCAAAATAGAATTACCCACATAATTAAAGTGCGCAGCTTTTGCGCCTTTTAAAAGAATAGAGGATTTGATCTCAGAACTATGTCCAATTAAAGTATTTTCTAGACATACAGTCTGCTCTCTTACATAAGCGCCATGTCGAACAATGGAATGTTTACCAATAAAACAAGGACCCTTTAAATAAGCATAGGGTTCAATAACCACGCCTTCTTCTATGCAAATCAATTCTCGATTTTCAAAAATAGCTTTGTCAGAAATAATTGCATCTGGATGAATCTCAAATTGCACATGCGCAAAAATTTCTTCAAAACACTCCAAAATTTGGTGGACGTATTCACACTTTTCAAAAAAAGGTTGCAAGAATCCCACATCGCTAAAATATTTCTGTGTCAAGAGCATATCTATTAGCATAACAAAACGATGATTTTTTTTAGAAAAAAGTTGTTTTTTAAAGGTTTTGTTAATATAATTAACCCCTAAAAAACATAAGGAATTTATGTCACCGCCTATTTTCAGACATGTGCGTTTTGTCAATCCTAATTTTGAGCTTACCAAGTGTTCATCTTTGATTGATCGCTGTTTTGCCCATACACTTTTTGATTACACAGCTTGGAAATATACGTATGCGACAAAAGGTGGTTGTAAAAACCATGCTGATCATTTTTGTAGGGTTGATCCCAATATGATACCCAGTTTTTTTTCTAGACTATCTGTAACAAAAAGCCTTGTTCATGTTGCTCTTTTAGCGTCTATTTTTTTTCTTCCAATAAACAGAAAAATACAAGGCGCTCTTGCTTTGGCGTATTTGATGCTTCCTTTACTTGGACCCTATTTAGCCAAAGAGGATCAAGAGTTGTTTACACAGCAAAACGAGGAAGATACGGACTTATCAACAAAAGTAGATGGGGATCCGGGCGGAGATTTGAGAGAAAGTCCAGGCCTAAGGCCAGAAGAAATTCCAAAAATTCTAGACGATGCTGAAGCTCAACTTAGAGAGATTGAACACTCAGTTCAAGAGGGAACTGTTACCGACAGACAAATAGAAATACTTGGAGAGGTGATGCAACAAACGGTAGCTATTTTAGAGCAAGGTGGGAAAAGATTACCAGAATTTGTTGAAACAGCTCGAACATTGCTAAGCAACCCACAATTTAGAGGGCGATTTGGTGCAAGATTGAGATTTTATATCGGCAATTTATCGACTGTAAGAAAGCGTTATTGTTTGATGATAAAGGCTGTTCCGAGCGTTGGAATTGATACTAAAAAGTCTGATACTGAAATAGAAGCTGAATTTAACCAAAAATATCAAGTTGCAGCTTATCAAAAACTCCAACAAGTTTTTGAAGGGAATTTACAAGTAGAGGAATTGGATTTAGAAGAATTGGGTCTATTAACATTATCCAATCCATGTTTTCTAAAAGTCTTTACAAGCTATCTTGTGCTTCCAGAAGGATTTGAAGACACAGATCCAGAAAGTTTACAAGAAGAAAACAACCCCCTTTTTCAACAGGCAAAGAAAGTACACGAGCACCCAGGAAGTTTAGAAAACATGCTTCAGCTCGATCAAATAGCACACAGACAAAGCGAACAAAATCCTTTTCTTCGAATCCTTCTAGCGCTTTTTCAACAGAATCAAACGACAGGAAATGCACAAATCTTTTGGATGTTTTTTCCCCTTGCTAAACAAGTTTTAGACGAAGGGCACAACTACGAAACCAAAACCCAACAAGAATTTGAACGTATAGAAAGAGTAGCAAAAGCAAAACTCACACCAGCAGAACAAAGGGCGCTCCCATTGGCAAGAAGAAAATCAGGAAAAGGGCAGGATTTAAAAGAAGTAGAAAAACAAGCTTTGCAAAAAATGATACAAATGACCGGCTTTGTTGTTTTAGAAGAGTTGAGACAACCTCAGATGCCAAAACTGGTTGATCATAATGAGTTTTTTATGCTTTATTCAGAGGGGCATTGGGACACAGTCGACATTGATTTACTTCTTCTATTAAAAAAAGAACTAAGTCTTACAAATGAACAGATGCTTTTTTGTATGGATACACAATATCCAGATCTTTCATTAGACAATCCTTTTGTAGAAAGAACTCTGCAAGATCAAACGGTAGAGATTGAAGCACAAAAAAGACTGCTTGTTGTTATCAGCGCAATGCTGCGCTCAAAAAAACGTACAATTTCACCAGAGCTTATTGATCAAGCCACACGATCCGAACACCAGGCGCTTTTCCATGGACATGATGTTTTCACATTTTCACTATGGGTGCTTGGAAAATTAAAGGTTGCAGATGTCGATAGATATGTCACATTAACACAACATGCCTCAACTATAAAAGGCCTCGAGATAGCAGATGCTTGGCTTAGCGTGTATGATGAAAAAACATCGGCAACCCATCTAGAAGATGTGCTTTGTCAAAAACTCGGGATTAAAAAACCACAATATGATTTACTTGTTGCAGGTAACGTTAAGGGGTTTAGAGCAAGCAGAGCTTCCAAAAAACAATCACCCAAAAAAAAGAAAGGGAGAAGAAGATAATGCCAGTAGTTTATTTTGAACATTTAAGATTACGCCTTGTAAATGCAAACGGAAAGCCATGTGAGCCAGCAAATACCGATCCTATTTTGCTTAAGTTAAAAATGCATGTTGATGGATTTTTTATATTTACACCGTTTGATTTGACAGATGGTACCTACGTGGCGAAAGAAACGATAGGGGACAAAAATCATATTATTGAATTAAGTCGTCAAGATCTACCTGACTATTATTGGTGTAAAGATTGGAAAAAAACGGCAATCCACACGATAACTTTAACAATTTGTTTCTTTGTTTTTAAAAACAAAAAGATAGGATTCGTCTTTGCTTTTGTTTATCTGATGCTGCCTCCTCTATTATCGGTTTTATTAGCAAAAACAGACCGTTCTTTATATGACTCTTTGAATGCAACAAGATATGACTC
>JAAKFQ010000027.1 GCA_011064725.1 Chlamydiota bacterium
AAAAAAAGATTTGTCTAAAAAACATCTTTTTTGATACCAGAGGCTTATATAGTAAAAAAAATCTATGGAGTACTCTTATGATACAAAAAATATTGAAAAATGTTGCTTTAATTGCGAGCGCCGCAAGTAGTCTTGCCTACGCTCAAAGCGATATTGCATATTCACAAAATAACCTTCCTTCCCAACACATGGGAAAAGGATATGTATGGGACAATTACCCCATTTTATTTAACGCTGATCTTTTAATTGGACAGATCCAAGGATCTCCTACCAATTATGGTCAACGCTCAGGTTTCCTCCAAAATCGTATTGGAGATACCTTTGATTTTCCAAACGGAACCTACGTAGGATTTCGATTTGGATTGGGAATTGGCCTTAGAAATGATGTCAATGTAAGTATTCAATGGACACGTATTAGTGGTGATAAGCATGAGGATAGAAGCTTTGCTCAAAGCACAACAACAATTACAACGCTTTTACAATTTGGAAGTCTTCCAACTAATGAAGCTGTAAAACTGACAGCACGTCAAGACCAAAAGTACCAAACTTTAGATCTTTTGGCTCAAACTGCTGCTTGGATGCTTAACTCTAATATTCGCTTTCAGCCTTTTGGAGGCATTCGTTATTTAGAATATACACGTGATCTTGATTCAAAGATGATAGAAACCGCTCAAGATGATACTTTTTCAGAAACAAACTCTCATTTTAGAATTCGATCAACGGGTGTTTTAATTGGGACAGATCTTAAATATATCTTTTCTAACCATTTCTTCTTTTTTTCCAATCTCACTGCTGGAATTTTGAGTGGGTATCATAAAAGAAGCTATAATCAAAAAATCGTTGCTGCAGGACAAGTTACTTTTTCAGGGAAAAGACAAGAACGCTATCGTTTAAGCTTTGATCCTATGTATGAACTAAGACTCGGATTTGCATTTGAAACTCTTATCAATAAGCAATGGCTACTTTCTATTCACATTGCTTATGAATTAGCTTCCATGATCCAAACATCTGCGGCAGCCATCAATCCATATGGATCTTTAACAATTATGAGTCCTGCCTTTCCTCTAAGAACTAACGATGTGGTTAAAACACAGTTTTTCTTAGTTGGGTTCACAGTTGGATTTTAAAAACTATAACTAATTAAGAGTGTGCCCGTTAAAAGGTACACTCTTTTCTTTCAAATCACATTTTAAATAATTAGAATAAAAAAGTTTGTGTAAAAAATAGGCTTTTTGTTACCAGGAAGTTATGTAACCTATTAATCCTTGGAGGATATTTCGATGATACATAAAGCATTGAGACATGGTTCTCTTGTTATACTCGCTGCAAGTGGTCTTGCCCACGCTCATAATAGCGACGTCGCTTATTCACAAAACAATCTTCCTTCACAACATCAGGTTAGCGGATATCTTGCAAAAGATCATCCTATTTTATTTAACGCCGATCTATTAATTGGTAGAATCCAAGGATCTCCTACCAACTATGGACAACGTTATACAGATGATGGTAGTGATAATATCACTCAAGAGACTTTTGATTTTCCAAATGGAACTCATGTAGGATTTCGATTTGGATTGGGAATTGGCCTTAGAAATGATGTCAATTTAAGTGTTCAATGGACTCGCATCAGTGATAACAACCATGAAAGCAGAAGCTTTGCTGCAGTTGGTTTAGCACGAACATTCAATGTGCAAATGCCATATAATGTAGATGACTCAGCCTATGTGCTAAGTGATGCTGCTAAATTGACAGCTTTTCAAGATCAGAAGTATCAAACTGTAGATCTTTTGGTACAAACTGCTGCTTGGATGCTCAATTCTAACACACGTTTCCAACCTTTTGGTGGAATTCGCTACTTAGAATATACACGTGATCTTTGCTCTAAATTATTGAATACTAATACAGATGAATTTGCAAATGCAACATCGCATTTTAGAATCCGATCTACAGGTGTCTTAATTGGAACAGATATTAAGTATCTCTTCTCTAAGCATTTTTTCTTCTTTTCAAACTTCACTTTCGGAATCGTGGGTGGGTATCATAAAAGAGATTATTCTGCAGAAAGTGATCTTAACGCAGCTGTTACTTCAACATGGAAATTCCATGAAAGATTCCGCTTGAGTTTTGATCCTATGTATGAATTAAGATTTGGGTTTGCATTTGAAACTTTGATCAATAAGCAATGGATTCTTTCAATCCGTGTTTCTTATGAACTTGCTTCATTGATTCAAACATCTGCTCAATCCATTAATCCATTCGGATCTTTATCAAGTGCTGGTCCTGTCTTTCCTCTAAGAACTAACGATGTTGTTAAAACACAGTTATTCTTAGTTGGATTTACTGTTGGATTCTAAGGTCATTTAACACCTTGTCAAAAAGCTGCTTTTTTTTAAAAGCAGCTTTTTTTTTTGCACTAAATGTTTTAAATTGTTATGGCTAAATTAGACATACACTTTTTTAGGAGAATATCATGTTGAAAAAAGTTTTTTTATTGGTAAGCATCGCTTATCTTGGGTTTGCAAATCAAACCACATACAGTCAAAATAACCCCCCATCCCAACACAAAACAGATCCCTATTTGGCAAAAGATCATCCCATTTTGTTCAATGCTAGTCTGCTTGTTGGGGAAATTATGGGCTCGCCTACAAATTACTTACACGTTTTCAAACAACCCAATGGAACTGCTGATTCTTCAGTCGATACATTTGATTTTCCCAATCAAATTAGTGCAGGATTTCGATTTGGATTGGGCGTGAGCTTGAATAATGTGGGCAATCTAAGTGTCCAATGGACATGGTTTCAAATGTCAGATAGTGATAAGAAAACATTTAGTTCTTTTCTAAATCAATATATCCAAGTTCCACTTTTCCCAATAGGCACATCAGATAACGCAACTGGCGTGTCTAATGATTCTGCAACAGCCTTTGCCTATCAAAAAATGCGCTACCAAACATTGGACTTGCTCTTTCAAACAGCTGCATGGATGCTTTCATCTAACATCCGCTTTCAGCCTTTTGGTGGAATACGTTTGCTTGATTTCAAACGCCAAATGTGCGCTAAAGTCCAAAGAAATACTGATGGCCATTTTGGAAATGTTTCTACCCATTTTAAATTAAGAGGAACTGGAGTTTTACTTGGAACAGATATTAAATATATCTTCTCCAAATACTTCTTTTTCTTTTCTAATGTCATGGTAGGAATTTTGGGAGGCTATGAAACAAGAGATTATAATGCTTTTTCAGATCTAGACACAACAGCAGCAACTTGGAAATTTCATGAGCGTTTCAATATGAGCTTTGATCCTATGTATGAAGTAAGAGTAGGACTTGCCTTTGAAAGTTTGATCAATAAACAATGGCTACTTAGCATCTATGTGGCTTATGAACTTGCAAGCTTGATTCATACAAGTGCCAAATCCATCGAACCTTCAGGTTCTTTGGATTTCAATACTTTTAAACCTGCTTTCCCTATTCGCACAAACGATGTGATCAAAACACAGTTTGGCGTGTTGGGTGCAATGGTGGCGTTCTAAAGTTCACTCACGCAAAAACTTGACAAAGCTGCTTTATTTTTAAAGCAGCTTTTTTTTTGCACTCAAAGTCTTAAATTGTTATAGATAAATAAGTCACACTTTTTTAGGAGAATACTATGTTGAAAAAAGCTTTTTTACTCACAAGCATCGCTTGTTTCGGGTTTGCAAATCAAATCACATACAGTCAAAATAACCCCCCATCCCAACACAAAACAGATCCCTATTTGGCAAAAGACCATCCCATTTTGCTCAATGCCAATCTGCTTGTTGGGGAAATTATAGGAACGCCTACTAATTACCTACAAGTATCCAAAGATGATGGTGCCAATAACATCACTATTGATACATTCGATTTTCCCAAACAAATTAGTGCTGGATTTCGATTTGGACTCGGCGTAAACTTAAATAATGTTGGAAATCTAAGTGTTCAATGGACATGGTTTCAAATGTCTGACAATGACAAAAAAACATTTGGCTCTTTTGCAGGTCAAGTTGTTCAAGTGCCTCTTTTTCCACAAGGAACAGAGAGAGAAGAAAGTAGCGTCCTTAATAATGGAGCAACAACCTTTGCTTATCAAAAAATGCGCTACCAAACATTGGATCTGCTCTTCCAAACAGCTGCATGGATGCTTTCATCTAACATCCGCTTTCAGCCTTTTGGAGGTGTGCGTTTCTTTTACTTTAAACGCCAAATGTGCGCTAAAGTCCTAGACAATACTAATGGTCGTTACGGAAATGTCTCTTCTCATTTCAAATTAAGAGGAAGCGGTGTTTTATTTGGAACTGATATTAAATATATCTTCTCCAAATATTTCTTTTTCTTTTCTAATGTCATGGTAGGAATCTTAGGTGGCTATGAAACAAGAGATCTTTGCGCTTTTACAAATTTAGATCCACAAACCCTACCAAAATCTTGGAAGTTTCATGAGCGTTTCAATATGAGCTTTGATCCTATGTATGAAGTGCGTTTGGGACTTGCCTTTGAAAGTTTGATCAATAACCAATGGCTACTTAGCATCTACGTGGCCTATGAACTGGCAAGCTTGATTCATACAAGCGCCAAGTCCATCGAACCTTCAGGATCTTTAGATGCTAACGTTGTAAATCCAGAACCTGCTTTCCCTATTCGTACAAATGATGTGGTTAAAACACAGTTTGGCGTGTTGGGTGCAATGGTGGCGTTCTAAAGTTCACTTATACAAAAACATGACAAAGCTGCTTTAAAAATAAAACAGCTTTTTTTTTGCACTCAAAGTCTTAAATTGTTATAGCTAAATTAGACATACACTTTTTTAGGAGAATACTATGTTGAAAAAAGCTTTTTTATTAACAAGCATCGCTTGTTTCGGGTTTGCAAACCAAACCACATACAGTCAAAACAATCTACCCTCTCAGCACAAAGTGAAAGGATATGTAGTGAAAAACCATCCTATTTTATTCAATGCTAATCTGCTTATTGGACAAATTTCTGCTTCACCCGTCAATTATTTACAAACCATCCATACGCCTCCTTTCTTTGCTCCTAACTTATTTTTTGACTTCACAAAAACCGCCTTTCCAGAAAAAATTGATGTCGGATTTCGATTTGGGCTTGGGATCGGACTTGATAATCATGTCAATGTGAGTGCTCAATGGACATGGTTTTACACAAAAGATTGGGCAGAAAAGCGTTTTACAGCCCCTACTGGTGGCAATCTATTTATTCAAATCCCTATTATGCCTTTCGATACACCTGCTGATGGAGCTAGCTTCGAAAATAAAAACGCTATTGCAAAAGCTCATCAAGCACTGCGCTATCAGACACTCGATTTTCTTGCACAAACAGCAAGCTGGATGCTGTCATCTAACATACGCTTTCAACCTTTTGGAGGCATACGTCTGTTTTATTTTAAACGAGATTTGGTGGCTACTTTGATCGATGTTGATGAAAATACATCTGCTACCATCAACAATCACTTTAAATTACGAGGAAGCGGTGTTTTAATTGGAACCGATATTAAATATCTTTTTTCTAAGCGTTTTTTCTTCTTTTCCAACGTCATGGCAGGTATTTTGGGAGGATATGAAACACGCGACCTCAGTGCCAATACAAATCTTACAGGAGATCCACTAGAAGTCTACACATTCACATTTCATGAACGTTTTCATCTGAGTTTTGATTCCATGTATGAGGTGCGCTTAGGATTTGCATTTGAAACACCTATTCGCAAGCAAGGACTCTTAAGCTTTTATCTTGCCTATGAGTTTTCTTCAATGGTCCATACTCAAGCAAAAGCCATTGTTCCTGTAGCTCCCGTATCAACTTTTGATGAAATTAACACACCTATACGTACTAATGATGTCATCAAAACGCAATTTGGTGTGCTGGGCGCAACTATAGCTTTTTAATTGGCCCTACGCAGTAAATTCCGTTTTAATTTGCTTTTTTTCTTCCATTCAATTAACTTGGTTCAAAAGCTTTTTTAATCATATTCCATTCGGAGGAAAAAAAATGAAACAATATGGCATAAGAGCCGCTCTTCTTATGACAGTAGCGACGCCTGGCTTTGTGTTAGGATTGGGAAATGAGCTTGCATATACGCAAAACAATCCCCCATCTCAGCACACAGCTTCTGGATATCTTGCAAAAGATCATCCTATTTTAATTAATGCCGATTTATTGATCGGACGCATTATTGGACAGCCTACCAATGCGTTTTTAAAAACCATTTCCAATGGTGAGACAAAACATACCACCTTTGATTTTGATAATGAATATCGGGGAGGTTTTCGTGTAGGACTTGGATTTGGCCTGCGTAATGATTTTAACCTCAGTGCCCAATGGACAAGAATGTCTAATGGAAATAGTGAATTCTATCAATTTGCAGATGCGAATCAAACAATTACAGATTTGCAGCTTCCTTCTGGATTCCAGAATACAAGCATAAAAGACCACAAGATCGACGCATTTTCAAGACAAAAACTGCGGTATCAAACCGTAGATCTTATCTTACAAACTGCCGCTTGGATGTTGGATTCAAATCTAAGATTTCAGCCTTTTGGTGGAGTGCGTTATTTGTATTTTAGACGCCATTTAACTACAAAATTAGAAGATAAAGTAGATATAGGAAACGATACCAGCACAAATTCTTTTTTCCGAATTCGTGCAATAGGAGTGTTTTTGGGAACAGATGTGAAATACATCATTGCCAAGCATTTCCACTTCTACTCTAACGTACTGCTTGCCATTTTGAATGGAAGTCAGACACGTCACTATTCTGGACAATCCGATATTACTGGTGCTGTGATCCAATCTGAAATCAATGATGAGCATTTTCAGATTAGCATGAATCCACAGATCGAGTTGCGTTTTGGATTTGCTTGGGAGCATGTATTCAACAATCAGTGGATTTTATCTCTACGTGTTGGCTATGAGCTTGCTTCTTTAATCCATGCGTCTGCTCCTGCCATTACTCCGGGCCCTACCGTCACAGATGCAGGTCCTCTTCGTACCAATGATGTGGTCAAGACACAATTCATTGTAGTTGGATTTACTCTTGGATTCTAATTTTAGATTTTAGTCAAAGTGGGGCTCGATTGAGCTCCACTTTTTTTTAAATCCGTAATGCGTTATACAAAAAATATGTACTTTGTCTATCATCAAGGTCAGTATGTCAATTTAGATGCTCAGCATCTCAATATTTTAGATTCCGGGCTGATTCGCGGTTATGGAGCCTTTGAATTTACGCGCACCTACAAAAAACAGCCTTTTCAACTCGAAGCGCATGTCGATCGTTTATTTCAATCCTGCGAAATGCTAGATCTTAAAATTCAAGAAACAAAAAAAGAAATATTGGATATTTGTGAAAATGTACTCAAACAAACACTTGTAGATGAGAGCAAATTAGGGCTTATTGTCACAGGCAATGTTCTCGGAAAAGAAGCGCATCTTTTTGTCTTTTCCTCTCCTTTAGAATTGATTTCTAAAGAATGGGTAGAAGAAGGGATCAAAACACAAACTGTGCTCTATGAGAGATTTTTACCCAAATGCAAATCTTTTCAATATTTGCCACAAATGGCAACGTTGAAAAAAAATCCCTCCATTCAAGAGGTACTGTACCTAAATAATAACCAAGAAATCACAGAAGGTGGCACTTCCAATTTCTTTGGTTTTGAAAAAGACTGTCTCATTACAGCTAATCAAAATATTTTGTTGGGGATCACGCGTCAATGCGTTTTAGAGTTAGCAAAAAGTGAATTTGCCATTGATTTTAGAGCGCTTCCATTAGAAGAGGCGAGTCATTTAGATGAAGCATTTATGACATCTTCTACAAGAGAGATCATTCCAATAAAACAAATCGACCACATCCAAATTGGAGATGGCAAAGTGGGTTCTCATACAAAACGTCTGCAACAATTGTTTTATCAGTTAACAATGCAAGTGAAATGATTCTTTTGATATAAAACTTTTTTCTTGACTCTGTCCTATTTTTTATTTATCCTTTCTAAAAAATAGGAGTTTTCTATGAAAAGGATTTTATTTAGCTTTATCTTCGTTTCATTATTTTCTGTGCAGCATGCATTTGCCTTCGGCCCAACTGCACCGCAATCTAAATCAAAACAAAAAACAACTAATGATAAGGCGACAAAAAAAGAGTCGCGTGAATGGGTCTACTTGGAAGGCGATTATGTGCTAGGACGTTTAAATGCCAATTTAGATGCGATGGAAAATTCAATAGGTCCTTTGACAAATAACACCGTCACTAAAGTCTCCGTACGCCATGCTTTTAAAAGTGGTTTTAAAGTGGGATTGGGTATCTTTTTATCTAAATTTGTAGAATTACATTCTTCATGGTTGTATATGCAAAATGACAAATTTCTTTCACTAGGTGCAACCGTCGCACAAGGTAATACAATTACAGGAGAGCTTCTCAATCCGAATATCTCTATCACTAATGGATGCCTTAGCACACATCTTCATGATCGTACACAGATCATTGATGCTTTGATTAAATCCAGACGTTTTTTCACTCACGAAAAAGTCTCTTGCCTACCCGTCATTGGACTTCGAGGCATTTTGATGGATAGAAATGCAAAACAAGTTGCAGACAATCAAACAAGTTCTACTGTAAGCACAACCATATCTGATGTCAAAGTACAACTCATTGGGATTGTCGCAGGTGTAGACTTGAAATATATGCTCTCTCGTTATTTTAATTTCTTTGGATCTGTGTATACAGGTGCTGTGACAGGTCGATACAAGCAATTTATATTTACTCAAACAAGCATGAGTGACATCATCACAGCGCAAGTAGATAAAACCTACAAGCAATCAGAAGATTTTAGAGAGTTTTTTGATGCTACATTTGGGCTTAGCTTTAATTTTGATATCGGAAAAACTTTCAATGTGCTCATTCGTTTCGGTGTCTATCTCTTTTACTTCGATTCTACGCATTTTGGACAGATGTTTAACAATCCATTTAATACAACTCAAGCACACGTTTATGGAAACACATTTCAAGCAATTTATGCTGGTGGACGCATTACATTTTAAGGAGTTTTATGAAAAAAGTTTTATATAGTACTCTTTTTACTCTAGTCTTTATGATGCACAATGTGTGTGCGTTTAGCTTTGACAATAAGCCTGCTGAAAATGCGACAGAAGATCAAGAGGCTCAAAAGTGGGTCTATTTTGAAGGTAACTTTGTGCTAGGACGTTTAAATGCCAATGTGGAAGCTGTGAGTATTCAGACAACCAATGGAAATGTTCAAAAAGTAGAGACAATGTCTTTACGCCATACGTATGAGCCTGGCTTTAAGGTAGGATTTGGTGTCTTTTTATCTAAGTCTGTTGAATTGCACGCTTCATGGTTGTGTCTACAAAACAAGAATTTGCTTTGGGTGTCTGCAAACGGACGTACGCTTTCAAATCCAACTTTAAAAACTTTCGGGTTGACTTCTATCACAAATGGTTACATCGCTACACATCTTCATGATCGCACACAAGTGATCGATACTCTGATCAAATCGAGACGTTTTTTTTCCTACAACAATGTGTCTTGTCTACCTGTGATTGGGCTTCGAGTCATGTTAATGGATAGAAATGCAAAACAAGTTGGTGATAATCAAGATATTCTTAGAACAGTTGTCTATATTTCTGATGTCAATGTGCGACTCATTGGACTTGTTGCTGGCGTTGATTTGAATTATAAAATCTCTTCCTATTTTAACTTTTTTGGATCCGCATATACAGGCGCTCTAACCGGTCGATATAAACAGTGGATATTTTTCAATCAGCTTTTTAATGGGACAACTGAAATTTTAAACACTGCAACACACAAGCAATCGGAAGATTTTAGAGAGTTTTTTGATGCCACATTTGGATTTAGCTTTAATTTCAATATTGGAAAAACTGTTAATGTATTGATTCGCTTTGGTGCCTATCTTTTATATTTTGATGCGACACATTTTGGTCAAATATTGACAAATGGATTCAATACAACAGACCAAAAAACAGCTTATGGAAACACTTTTCAAGCATTGACTGCAGGTTTAAGACTTACATTTTAAGTGCTAGGGGTTTCACGCCGAGAAAATTTTTGGCATGGCCTTCAATCATTTCCATAATTTGGTTTCTATATTCAGATGGATATTCAAATTCAAAACTTTTAATTGATTCATTCGTATAAATCACTGAAATATAAAATCCATGCGTTGAGTAAGTAATTGTTTCTTTATACTGATGTTACGCAGTAAATTCTGTTTAGAAGAGAAGCGAAAGGGAAAATATACAAGTATTGCGACGAAGTTCAACTCTATGAGAGTTGAATAAGGAGCAAGACGCCGTAGATTGTTCCTTGCAGCTTTTCCTATGAATAGAAGGTAGTGCGTAAGGTCAGTTAAATATAAAAAAATTGAAAGGCGATTTCTTTTTCAGTTGGATTTAGCTCTGGTTTGGGGAGCATTATATAATAAGCAGGATAATCACTACCATAACCAAAAGTAAAAAGCTTAGAAAACAATGGATGTGTTGACATTTACTAGAGGGTCTTAACAATACCTTAAAAAACATGCAATCATAAAAAATAAAACGCTAGATTCAAATTAAGCCATACTTTTCGAAAAATAATTTTCAATGATTCGCATAATTGAATCTTCATCTTCAACGCGATATTTAAACTCAAAATCATGGTTTTCTTTCTTTTCATAAAGCACATCAATACGACTTTGCATTTCTTTCTTTATTAGACAAAATATTTTGAATACTATTTTTTTTTCATCCGCATCCAATCCCGATCCGGGAAGGATGGCAAACCAACGTATGTAAGTAGGCTCTACATGAGCAAAAGAAAAATAGTGATAAAAACAATCTGGTAGCATTTGACATGTAATCTTAACAACATCTTAAAAATCGCGCAATGTTTTTTTAGGCTTCTAACTTGATAAAAGATTTATAAATGGAATTTTTCTCTGCAAGTTGTTTGTGTGTGCCAATGGCATCAATATTACCATTTTTCAATACCACAATGCGGTCACTTTTCTGAATTGTGGAAAGTCTATGAGAAATTAACAATGTCGTGCATCCTTTCTTTTTTATATTTTGAAAAAGCTCCCACTCTAATTCTGTATCGATTGCGTTGGTCGCCTCATCCAAAACTAATATAGAGGGATCAAAAAGCACACAGCGTGCAATTTCTAAGCGCTGTTTTTGACCTTGGCTGATGTTGTCGCCTCCTTCATGTAAATAGCCTTCATATTGCCCCGGCATTTTCATGATCTCATCATGAATGCATGCAAATTGACATGCTTTGATGACAGTTTCTAGAGGGACATCAGAATTAAAATAGGTAATGTTGTCTTTTATACTTCCCTCAAAAAGAGAGATTTCTTGATCTACAAAGCCTAAAGAATGACGCAGTGTTTGTCTAGAGTGATCAAAGGTAGATTTTTTATCAAATAAGACATCTCCTTTCCAAGGTTGATATAAAGACATAGCAAGCTTGGCAAGGGTTGATTTTCCAGAGCCCACTTTGCCCACAATACCTACAATTTCACCTTGCTTAACGTTAAGGCAAAAGTCTTTAATTAAGGGTTTTTCGATAGGACAGTATCCAAAATCAAGATGTTTAAACGAAAGTTCCCCTTTCAGTTTTTCTTCTGATTGCGTGGTTTTTTGTAAAATAGGATCTTTGGGATTTTTCAAGACATCGTCTAAACGTCTTAAATCTACTTCAAAGCTTTGTAATTGCGTATTGAATTGCAAAAGCGATTTAAAAGGCGCTAAAAAATTGGAAAGCAAGATCTGAAAGGCAAGAAGCATTCCTAATGTCATGTGTCCTTCCATGATTTGATAAGCTCCAAACACAAGTAAAAAAATGCTGGAAAATTGCATTAATAGACCTGTTAAACTTGATAACCACACATCTTTTTTTTGTACAGATTGCATCGCATTAATACTCAGTGTGTAGTGATTTGCAATGCGCTGAAAAAAGTAGGTTTCTTTTCCTGCACTTTTAATCGATTCAAAGTTGTCTAATGCATCCAATGATGTGGCAATCGTTTTTGCATCCTGCTGCTGCAACGTTGCATAAGCTTGCGTTCTGGTCTTTACAATCTTCCAAAACAAAAAGAGATTCAAAACAGCTGTCACAAGCCCGACCAATGTAATTGGCACATTGTAAAAGAACATGATAAAAGCATAGATAAACACGAAACAAAGATTGAGTCCATTGACCACAAAATTACTTGTGAAAACGTTAGAAATTCTATTGTTTAGATTGATGCGATTAATAATTTCACCACTCGATCTTTGTGAAAAAAATGAAAGTGGAAGGGCAAAAACATGTTCTAAAAAGTCAAAAGAAAACGCCATGGATAGCTTCACTTGTAAAAAGTTTACAAACCTCCCATGTAAATAGGTCACAGCTGTGATCAATAAAATTAACAGGAAAAAAGAAATCAAATAGGGGCCTATAAAATGCGGCAAAGAACCGATTAAAAACTCATCGACAAACATTTTCGAAAAGACGGGTTGTGCAAGACCAAGTAAAATAAGACTTAGCTGCGTACAAGCTAAGTAATAAAAGCTTGTTTTAAGTGGAGCAAATCTTTTCTTCAAACGATCAAAAATGTTTAATTTTTCACCCACTTTTTTAAAGGATGAGGTGGGTTTTAACTCAATTGCAAGATTTGAAAAACTCTTTTGAAATTCATCTAATTGAACTGTGCGATGACCAAGAGCTGGATCATTGATATAAAATACATCACCCTCGATTTTTTCCAGAACAACAAAATGATTCTCTTCCCAATGCAAAATACAAGGCATTTGGACTGTTTTTAAATCTTCTGTATTTGTTTCATACGCTGTTGCATCAAGATGGTATTTTTTTGCAGCTTGGATGATATTATATGCACTGACACCATCTCGACTCACACCACTCTGATAGCGCAACTCTTCCAAAGGCACATAGCACTCAAAATAAGCAAGAATCATACCTAAAGCGCATGCCCCACACTCTGTTACCTCCATTTGAATAAAGGAGGGTGTTTTAAATGCACTTTGGGAAAAAATCTTTTCAAACAATTTATTCATAGAACTTCCATATGGGGATTAAATAAGAAATGGGTCTAACATTTTCTACAACAATTTTAACATCAGCAAGTGTTCCTGATGGGATTTTCATTTTAGGCCCTTTTTCAGATGTCCACTTATATCCAGAAACTGTCGCTAAATCTTCGACAGGTTCTACAATAATGAAACTAGTAAGATCTTTTGCCAAATAATTCACGATTTGTAAGTTGCCGATCATTTGGTAAAGCTCTTCAGTAGATACTGGAAAAGGATAGACTTTTTTGATTTTGCCAAGCATTGCTCCTTTTTCTTGAGAATTGACTGTAACAGGCTCAATGATGACATGCATCCCTTCTTCCACTTTATTTGTGCTATCTGCAGGAATGGTGCAATAAAAATAGGGTGGAGCAATCTCTTCTGCCCAAATCAATGCTTCTTTTCGATCTACTTCCGCTTTTTTATTCACAAGCACTTCTAAAATCTTGATATTCTCATGACTTTTTACAAAAGAATATGCAGAAATATCGAGATTCTCATCATAGTCTAAATATGCATTGGCATTAAGCTCAGAGATCGCTAAATCCAGCTGAACCTGGGCATTCTCTATAGAAATTTGTTGTTGATAGACATTGGTTTGCGTTTGGTCTAATGTCATTTTTGCTATCAACCCCTCCTTGTATAGACGCTGACCAATCTCTAATGCATTTTGAAAAAGAACTAATCCTTGTTGTAACTTATTTATGGAAAATTGCGCTGTGGAAATATTAGTCAAAAAGGTTTGAATTTTTGGATTGTCAATTTCCAAAAGCGCATCTCCTTTTTTTACCTCTTGCATCTCTTTTACAAAAATTTGTTCCACCGTTCCGCTTGCTTTAGCTCGGATTACATAGGCACCTTTTGAAGATAAAAACACACCTTTTCCGTTGACTTGAATAGGGATTTTACCAAAAAAAGACCATATTAATATGGCTAAAATAGATCCTAGAATTACGCAAATAAGAAGCCACCCTTTAGGGATTTCAAGATTTAAAATTTGTTGATAATCCAATTTTTGGATAAATTTTTCTTTTTGTTTATTTTTCATCTTTTTTAATAAGTGGGTTAAAATTAAGATGTATATTGACCATCTCTTCTTGACCTACCGAAACTAACTGCCCTGTCAAAAACAAAAGTTCTTGGCTATTTTTTGCAAGTCTATTTTGAACCAGCGTCTTTTCGATCAAGGTATTACGTAAATTTTCTTCAGCATCAATCACAATAAAAAAGGTGCTATGGCCTTCTTTTCGGCGCTTGATTTCATCTTTTAGTGCTTGTTTGTACCATTCAACTGCCTCAGAGGCAAGTACCACTTCATCGATGAGCTCCATTTGGTTGCGATAGGAATTTGCTATCTCTGTGCGTATGGATTCTAACAATCTATTCTTCTCTAAAACTGCTTGCAAGTTTTGTGAGCGCCTTTTTGTTCTCTGGCCTTTTGCAGCATCATTAAATAGAGGAATAGAAAATCGAAACCCACACACAATATCTTTTTGAAAAGGTCCGTTTTCAAATGGAGCAAAAAAGGGTCTGGCTCTTTCATCGACCTCATTATTTTTTACATTAACACCAAGTTGAAGATCGAAGGTAGGAAGCATCTGATTTTTTGCAAATCTTAATTGCCATTCAGTTTCTTCAAGGCGAATTGTGGCAGCTTTTAGATCCTCTCTAGATTCCAAAGCTAATTGAAGAAGATGTTCTAAAGACCATTTTTCTTTGTCTGTGTAAAGTGGGGGGAATTCTTGTAATTCCAAGTCAGGAGGATTGTTATCAAATGTCTCTTTTGGCTTCCCCATTTCAAATAAAATGAGGTTATAACTTTCATAGACAAGCTGCTGTGAATTAATAGCTGCTTTTTTTTGTCTTAGTAATTCTGCCATCTGTTTATTGATCTCTGCTTTAGCAACAAATCCACCTTCAATAAGTTTTTCTGTGTTTTTTGTGAGTAGACTTAAGATATGATAAGAGCTTCTATTAATACGATGTAATTGTTTAAATGCCACTAAATCCCAATATAAACTAAGCGTTTCAAATATCTGAAACGAAATTGTATGATATAATTGTGATCTTAAAGCTTTTAATTCTAGATAATCGACCTTTCTTGCCACATTGGCCTCATTGTATTTCAAACTTTTGAAAAGCGGTTGTTGGATAAAAAAAGAAAGTTTGGATTGATTGGTATAATCAAAAGAATTTGAAGGGTCCATAATACGCTCTGTATCTGCTTGAAAAGAAAAACGTGTGCCTAGGGGTATTTGCTTTGTGAGGGATAATAAAAGCTTCGTAGCATGGCCATTTTCTGTTGTTTTAAAACCCAATTGTTGAGCATCTAATAACCATTTTTTTTCAGCTCCTAAGTCAATTAAAGGATTAAATGCCCCTTTTGACTGCTGCCACTGCCCTTTTTGTTCTTCGACAATCTTTCTTGCAATTTGAATATCCCATTGGTGATGCAAAGTAGAATACACAACTTCTTTAATCGTAAGTTTAATCTTTTTTTTATTCGTTGGTGGTTGTATATCTTCATTTTTTATTATCTGTTTTCTCATCATCCAATCTGCGATTTTTTTTGGCGGTGTTTTAGGACTCAATTCCATTTGTAAATCTTGTTGAAAATCACAAAAAAGAGGGCTTAATAAAAGAAAGGCTAAAGCTATTTTTCGCATATTCAAAATACATAACTTTAAAAAGGTTTGTTTTCAATAGACAAATATTGATAAAAGAAAAGGATGGTGCAAGAAATTCAAGAAGACCTGCTTCTTCAAGATACAAAAAAACAATTTTTAGAAATTTTACACAAAAAAAATCCGCTGTTTTTAGAAAAAGAGAGTACGTCTCCTCTCTATCAAATCTGCTCTCTTGTTGCCCAGAAAAAAAAACTTCCTTTAAGTGAAAAAATAAAACAAGAAACATCCATTGAAGCGATTTGTCAAACGTCTTCTATTGGATTTCGCTATGTTTTTTTAACGAATCACTGGCAAACAAAAGACCATGGTCATTTAGTAGGCTTTCTAAAAGAAACCAACGAACCTGTTGCTCTCATTTCTCATCGCAATCGTTATGAAATGATCGATATAAATGGAAAAAGCGAATGGGTGACAATAAAAAACACTGCTCTGTTTTCTCCTATTGCTGTAGCTTTATATGAAACACTAGATCGCAAAGATGCAAATATTGCAGGCGCTTTTAAAAAAGTGACCAAAAACAACACAAAGGATATCTTTCTTGTTGCCGTTTGCAGTGTGCTTACTGTTTTTGTGAGTTTTTTCTTTCCTATTGCCAATAAACTGCTTTTTGATTCTGTGATCCCTAATTTCAACTACACACTTTTTTGGCAAATTATTTTAGGGCTTTTTTGTGCAACTATAAGCAGCACGCTTTTTTCCTTCGTCCGTTCGATAACACTTGTGCGTTTTACCGCCATTTTGTCTGAACGCTTTCAACTTGGTCTTTTTTCTCATTTACTTAAGCTCTCTAATCAATTTATTAGACGCTTTGAAAAGGGAGATCTTTTAATCCGTACTTCGCTCTTTACACGATTGCAAGAAAGCTTTAGTCAAGCTACCCTTTCACTTTTTTTTAACGGCTTTTTCGGGTGTTTGTATTTTGCCCTCATGCTCTACTTTAGCTGGCAACTTGCCCTCATTACCTCTGCTTTGATTTTTCTCTATTCCATTTTTTCTTTTTGCCTCAACCTCTACCAATTGCGTTTTCAAACAGAGCAACTTGAAATTGAGTCCAAGATCAAATCCTTTCTTTTACAGATGATCCAAGGCCTTGCCAAGATCAAAATCCTTGCTTACGAAAATCGCATTTTACAAAAATGGGTCGGTTTTTTTTCAAAATCCCAACACAAAGGATTAAAAATCAGAAACATCCAAAATTTTCTTTCGACTACAAGTTCCTTTTTTTCTCTTTTTCTCACCTTCATTATTTTTGGAATGATCATCTATTTAAAAAAAGAGGACATAAGCTTTACTCCAGGCACCTTTTTTGCTTTCCTTGCCATCTTTGCTCCCTTTTCCAGCGCAATTTTTGGCATTTTTTCGACCTTTTCATCGATCATTTCTTGGATTCCTTTTTGGAAACGCGTTAAACCTCTGCTCGAGCAAGAAAAAGAAGACGCGATGGATAAACAAACTCCCGAAATGAAACTAGGCGCTCTTTATATCGAAAACGTCTCTTTTCAATATGCGCCCCATCTACCTAAAATATTAGATTCCGTTTCTTTAAAAATCGAACCGGGGCAATTTGTGGGGATTGTTGGCAAATCGGGATGTGGAAAATCTACACTTTCTAAACTCCTGGTTGGCTTTGAATCTCTAACCAGTGGAGATGTTTATTTTGACAATCAAAACATTAAACAACTTAACTTAAATCAATTAAGGGAAAAAATCGGAATCTGCTTGCAAGACACAAAGATTTTTTCAGCTTCGATTTTTGATAATATTACCTGCGGTCTGCCCACAACCCAAAAAGATTTAGAAAAAGCACTCGAATATTCCACGCTTAACGAAGAGCTCAAAAAACTTCCTATGGGCCTCGACACTCTAGTTTCTCAATTTGGAAATGTCATTTCAGGAGGGCAAAAACAAAAGATTCTTCTTGCAAGAGCTTTTATCAAAAAGCCTCAGATACTCCTTTTAGACGAAACCCTTAATTCTCTAGATAATGCCACCAAGGGTAAGGTATTAAAACATATTCGTACGCTTGGTATCACAACCATTCTTATCACCCATCATATCAATAGCTTAAAAAAGACAGACCTCATCTATGTTCTCAAAGAAGGAAAAGTCGATCAAAGCGGTACTTTCAAAGATCTTTCCTATCAAGACGGCCAATTCAAGCAGTTTATTCAAAAGCAATAAAACTTCGGTTTGTAAATAATTAAAGGTTATTGATTAGCAAATTTAATAATATTTAATTGGATGTTTTGTAATAAAAAGCTATTAAAAAGCTATAAGTCAAAACTAACTTAAAAGGAGTTTACGATGGCTAAAAGAAAAGCAAACAAAAATACAACTAAAAAAGTTGCAAAGAAAAAAACAACTTTAAAAAAAACAAAAAGAGCTAAAGGTGGAAGCATGCATGCTTCTGATTCAACAGCTATTATCACAGTGATTCAACCAACAGAAACTATGGCTGGTTCAGTGAATATTTTCATACCTGCACAAGAAAGAAGATTTGCTGATTCTGTTGAAATGTATGAACCTATCGTTCGTGGAATACCAGGTAGCACTGCTGCAGAAGGTGAGGCTCCTGGATAAAAAGGATAACATGATGGCAAAAAGAAAAGTCGTAATACAAAAGAAAAAACAAATAATAGCTACTCCTGGATCTGTAATTAGAATCAGTCTACCTACAACTAAAAATCCTGGAAATATGACGATTTGTTCTTCTAAAGGAAGCGAGTCCATCAAGCCTATCATATGTACACTTGAAAAGCATAAAAAAAGCCCTCACATTTAAAATGTGAGGGCTAAATGAAATACTGGCGACGACCTACTCTTCCATACTCTTGTGTATAGTACCATCGGCGATGGAGGGCTTGACTTCTGAGTTCGGGATGGGATCAGGTATTTCCCCTCCTCCAAAATCACCAGCAAAAATGTTTTCTGAAAAGTTTTTATTTCGCCATCCACTAAAATTCATTTGCATCATTTTGAATAAAATTTTGCAATTGCATATTAGCAAATGGCTCTACAATAATTGGCACTGAAGGTGAGTTGAATTTATTAACTAGGTCAATAAATTGATATAGATAATAAAAAAATCAAGTCAATCGACTGATTAGTATTAGTCAGCTCAATACATTACTGTACTTACACTCCTAACCTATCAACCATGTAGTCTTCATGGAGTCTCATGGGATACCTTATCTTAAGGGAGGCTTGGCGTTTAGATGCATTCAACGCTTATCCTTTCCGAATGTAGCTACCCAGCTATGCTCTTGGCAGAACAACTGGCACACCATTGATTCGTTCGCTTCGGTCCTCTCGTACTAGAAGCAACTCCTTTCAAGTATCCTGCGCCCACAACAGATAGGGACCAAACTGTCTCACGACGTTCTGAACCCAGCTCGCGTACCGCTTTAATTGGCGAACAGCCAAACCCTTGGGACCTTCTACAGCCCCAGGATGCGATGAGCCGACATCGAGGTGCCAAACCGCCACG
>JAAKFQ010000028.1 GCA_011064725.1 Chlamydiota bacterium
CTCTGTTTTGTCCCCTAACTTTTGGAAAAGGACACTTATCTAAACATTGTTTGATCAGTTTCCAATGCTCATCCGGTAAATAAGTAAATTTTGCCTCTTTCATAACTTCCTCCTAAGCTAGAACAACTCAAGAGAATAGCATAAATTCATTTAGAGGAATAGATTCAATGATTTACCAGGTTATTTCAATAAAAGATTATATAGCTTTGAATGCAGTAATGTACCACTTGAAGCGCACATAAATTTGTTCCAAAAGCTTCCATATTACACAAAATATATAGGCAAATGTCCCTATGCGTCCCACACCTGCGCTACAATGTATCACCAAAGGCCTGTTTCGTACTCAGCATATTCAGTCATAATTCTTCCAACAAAAACTAGCTGCTTTTTTTATCTGTTTTTTTTACACTAAACGCTATGCAAGAAGAGCTAAAATTAGAAAAAGTCTTTGTCCATAATTTGCAAGGGATCGATCTTGTATTGCCCCACTTTTCTCTGATTGCCTTTTGTGGGCTTTCTGGTTCGGGAAAATCCTCGCTTGCATTTGATACCATCTTTCAAGAAGGACAAAGACGCTACATTGAGTCTCTATCTTCTCTAAGACGGGTGGGAAAAGAGATTCCTCGCGTCGATGTGAAAAAAACAGAAGGTATGAGCGCCACGATTGCCATTGAACAAAAAACAAGCCATGGCACGATTCGATCTACGGTAGGCACACTCACAGAAGTATATGATTTTTTACGTGTGCTCTTTGCAAAAGTAGCTACGCCCTATTGCCCCATTTCCAAAGAAAAAGTGGAGCCACAATCTAAAGAATCGATCGCAAAACAGCTCATCAAAGAATTTGATCAAAGCAAGTTGATGATTCTGGCTCCCATGGTCAAAGCAAAAAAATCCGATTTGAAAGAAGAGATTGGTACTTTAATCAAAAAAGGTTTTCTTCGCGCCCGTATTGATCAAAAATTTGTGGAATTGGAAGAACAGATTGATCTCGATCCGAAAAAAGCGCACTCTTTAGAAGTTATAATCGATCGCATCAAGGTCGTCAAAGAACAGCATTCTCGTATTTTGGAAGCTATCTTCACAGCTCTTGAGATAGGCGATGGTGTTTTGGTGGCCAACAGCCCCGATCAAAATAGAGAAAAGCTTTTTTCTACTTTTGCTTATTCACCCAAGTCTGGAATGAGCTACGCTCCACTCAATCCTGTGGATTTTTCTTTCAACACGCCACAAGGCATGTGTAACACATGCCAAGGTCTTGGCATCGTGCAAACCTTTGAATTAGAAAAAATCATCGATTTTGACAAATCCATTAGCGAAGATTGCTGTATCTTACAAAGTTCGTATTCCACCATTCGTTACAAAAACATCTTTGATAATTTAGCAAGGCTCTATAATTTTAGCGTCAAAACTCCTTTCAAAAAGCTCACCAAGTCCCAACAAGAAATCTTTTTAAATGGCACGCGCAAAAAATGGCTACGCATGCGTTTTGTCCACCCGCAAAAAAAAATCTCATGGACAGAATATGTCAATTGGAGAGGTGTTTTACAAGAAGCACGCGAGCGTTACTCAAAAGCCTCGTCCGATAGCTACAAAAAGAAGATGGAAAGCTACATGACAAAAAGCATATGTCCAAAATGCCAAGGCGCGCGCATTAAGCTCTATCCAGCAGCAGCTAAACTCAATGGCAAAACCATTTCTGAGATTTGCCAAATGAGCATTGAAGAGTGCTTGGAATTTTTCTCTTCGCTTGAGCTCGAGGGAAATAAGCAAAAAATTGGCGAAGAAGTGATCAAAGAGATCTGCTTTCGTTTGCAATTTTTGCTCGGCGTGGGATTGCATTATTTAAGTTTAGATCGTACATCACCCACCTTAAGTGGTGGAGAAGCCCAAAGAGTCAAACTCGCCTCTTCCATTGGCTGTGGACTTGTAGGAATGACTTATATTTTAGATGAACCCTCCATTGGACTACATGCCCAAGATAACCACAAACTCATCCAAACACTGCAAGGGCTCAAGGAAAAAGGCAACACCGTCATTGTTGTCGAACATGATGAAGAGACGCTGCTTTCTTCCGATCACATTGTAGAAATTGGACCCCTTGCTGGAAAATTAGGCGGGCAAATTGTCTTTTCTGGAAAAACAACCGATTTTTTGAAGCAATCGACGCTCACATCCGACTATCTAAACGATAAAAAAACGATTTTTTTAGAGCGTGATACAAAAAAAGCGAAGCATTTTTTACAGCTTATGAAAGCAAAAGCACACAACCTAAAAGAAGTTACACTCGAAGTGCCTTTGGGAAAATTTGTGGTCGTCTCAGGCGTTTCTGGCTCTGGAAAATCCACACTTGTGATGGAAACTTTGTATCCAGCGCTTTTCAACGTGTTGAACCGTTCGAAAAAAACATGTGGGGCTTTTGAAGCGCTAAAAAATGAAAAGCATTTGGATAAAGTGATCCAAATTGATCAAAGCCCCATTGGGCGCATTCCAAGATCTAATCCTGCAACCTACATCAAGCTTTTTGATTTGGTCCGTGACCTTTTCACTCAGCTCCCAGAATCCAAGGCGCGTGGATATAAAAAAGGGCGCTTTAGCTTCAATGTGAAAGAAGGCTCATGTTCGCGTTGTGTGGGTAATGGACAAGTCAAAGTCGAAATGGACTTTATGGAAGATGCGTTTGTGCAGTGCCCTCTTTGTTTTGGAAAGCGCTTTGACCAAGAAACCCTTAGCGTGTTTTATCGCGGGAAAAATATTCACGATGTTTTAGAAATGACTGTGCAGGAAGCTCACTTGCACTTTCAAGCGATTCCCCCTATCAAAACAAAACTCGAAACGCTAAAAAAAGTGGGACTTGATTATATCGCGCTTGGCCAACCATCGACCACTCTGAGCGGTGGAGAAGCGCAAAGAATCAAGCTCTCAAAAGAATTGTCTCGTCCTTCGACATCCAAAACGCTCTTTATTTTGGATGAACCCACAACAGGTTTGCATTTCCATGACATCCAGCTTTTGCTCAACATTTTCAAAGAGCTCACAGATAAAGGAAACACCGTGCTTGTCATTGAACACAACATGGATGTGATCAAAAATGCCGATTATATTATTGATTTAGGACCTACTGGTGGAAAAAACGGAGGCTACATCATAGCACAGGGCACTGTAGAAAAATTATGCCAATCCAATACAGCTACAGGACAATATTTACAAAAACATTTGAACAGAGATTTTGGGGATTTAAAACGCCCATTTAAAGCCAAAAGAAGTGAATTTATCGAAGTTAAAGGCGCCTCTCAACATAACTTAAAACATATCGATGTCAATATCCCCCATAACCAAATCACTGTTTTAACCGGTCCTTCTGGATGTGGAAAATCTTCGCTTGCGTTTGACACGGTGTATAATGAAGGACAACGTCGTTTTGTAGAAACTATGCCAGCTTACCTGCGTCAATTTATCAAGCAAGCACCCAAGCCCAAGGTGGAACATATTGAAGGTTTGAGAGCAAGTATCGCCATCGAACAAAAAAACTATGCGGGAAATGCACGTTCGACTGTGGGAACTATGACAGAAGTTTATGATTATTTGCGCATCCTCTTTTCTACCATTGGCATTCCCCATGATCCTGATACCATGGAAGAAATCAAGGCAATTTCTAAAGAAACTGTGGCTCAAAACATCTTAGCTCTCGAAGAAAACACCCGACTCATTGTGCTCGCTCCCCTGTCAACTAAAGAATCTTTGGATGCGCTTTTTGAAAGGCTTAAGCGACAAGGCTTTTTACGCATTCGTTTAAATGGCATTTATTATGAACTCGATGAAAAAATTCCTTTCGACGCTAAACAAAAAAACCAAGTGGATGTGGTTATCGATCGTTTGAAATCCAATCTATCCAACCAACACCGTTTGTTAGAAGCTATTGATGTAGCAAACTTTTTAACAAATGGCAAAATCATCATTGATACACAAAAAAAAGAATACTTTTACAACTTACGCTTTAGCGTAGAATCAAGTGGAAAAGCATTTCCAGAAATCACACCTGCAACGTTTTTGTTTAATCAAGATGGCATGTGCCCAGAGTGCCAAGGATTGGGTTTTCAATATGGTGCACATCTAGACAGCATGGAAGAAATTTTAGACCTTTCTTTAGATGAACTGATTGACACATTTTGCCAAGAATATGCCGATGATGTGATGGAATATCTAGAACCCATCCTTGATGATTTTGCTATCGATCGTAATTGTGCTCTTAGCGAATTGTCAGATGAACAACGCGCTCTTCTATTCAAAGGTGATAACGCGTTTTATCAGGATAAAAAATTCAGCTACCGTTTCATTGGCCTTAATCCTTTGTTTGAAAAATTAGGTCGGTTTGCAAAACGCGCGCTTAAAGACAAACTCACCTTTTTGCTTGATCAAACCCAGTGTTTTTCTTGCAAAGGCGCCAGACTCAATCGTTTTGCTAAAGCTGTGACCATCCAAAACAAATCCATTGCAGATGTATGCACAATGCCCATTGACGAAGTTTTTGATTTTTTCTCTTCAATCAAACTTAAATCCGATGAAAAAAAGATCTTAAAAGATGTGTTGAAACAGATCCTTTCTCGTTTGGAATGTATGTTAGAGCTTGGCATTGGGTATTTGGATTTAAATCGCGCGTCAACGACGCTTAGCGGTGGCGAATACCAGCGTGTGCGCTTATCTTCGCAAATTGGTTCTACACTGACAGGACTTTTGTATGTGCTTGATGAGCCGACAATCGGCTTACATCCGTCAGAAACAAAACGCCTTATCAATGCGCTCAAAAAGCTCAAAGATCTTGGAAACACCTTAATTCTTGTGGAACATGATCCTCAAGTCATTGCCATAGCCGATTACATTCTGGATATGGGACCAAAATCAGGCCTAGCTGGTGGTCATATTGTGGCACAAGGCTCTTATTCAGAAATTAAAGATAATCCCGAGTCTTTGACAGGACAGTACCTATCTCAAAAAAAGCAGGTGCTAGTTGAAATGACGCCCCCTAAAAAAAGCCACGATACCCTAGAAGTTTACGATGCCGTGCTCCATAATTTAAAAAACATCCATTGCACCATTCCTTATAATCATTTTGTTTGCGTCACGGGAGTTTCTGGTTCGGGAAAATCGACACTTGTGCAAGAGGTGATTCAAAAAGGATTTCAAAAAAGACGTTCTTCGAAAGAAGGCGTTGTCGATTTAGGATTTGCCAAGCTAAAAGGACTTGAACTATTTGATGAAATGGTCGCAATCGATCAAAATCCCATTGGACAAACTACACGCTCTGATATTGCCACATACACAGATGTTTTAGCTCCTTTGCGCTACTGGTTTGCTTCTCTTCCAGAAGCGGTTACAAAGGGTTTGCTTCCACGCTATTTTAGCTATTTCCATAAAAAAGGGATGTGCACAAACTGCTTTGGCTTTGGATATAAAACCATCCATTTACAATTCCTACCTCCTGTAAAAATTAAATGTGAAGTATGCCTGGGAAAACGCTTAAATCCTGTGAGTTTGTCTGTGAAATACAAAAACAAAACACTTGCAGACTATCTGGATATGACTATCGAGGAATGTTTGGATGCTTTTGAGCACATTGCTAAAGTCAAACGCATTTTGCAAATCATCATCGACATGGGACTTAGTTATTTAAAACTCAATCAAGAAATGCACACGCTGAGTGGTGGAGAAGCAGGCAGACTAAGACTTTTGCGCGATATTGCCAAAAAGAAAAAAACAAAAACGCTCTATCTTTTTGATGAACCCACTATTGGTTTGCATTTTGAAGATGTGGAAAAACTACTCAAAGTCTTTGACCATCTCAAAGCAAAAGGTAACACACTTGTCGTCATTGAGCACAATCTCGATGTCATCAATCACGCCGATACTATTATCGAACTAGGTCCCAAAGCTGGTCCTCTGGGCGGATATGTTATCAGTCAAAAAAAAAGTTAGATAAAAAAAAAGATTTAATTTAACATTGTCTTCATATGACAATGATCCACTCAAATGCACCGTTTGCTCCCCAAACGCCCGCGCAAGGTCCGTATCGTATTGATGCAAATAACGTGATGAAACATTTCAAAGACAAACGATTCGATCTTCGCGAACAAACTATTGCACACGATACCTCTCTTGCGAATCTGTTTTGCGTAATTGAAGTTAACATATTGGACTGCACCCAAGCACATTTTGAAAAAGGTGCCCTTACACCTTATCTTGAGTGTTTGGATTTAGTAGAAGTGTATTTAGATTTTACTGCTGTTACAGATGCAGACCTATCTCCAATACAATTTCAATTTGACCAACTAAAAGTTGTCTCTTTGCAAGGATGCGATTTACTTACAGATAAATGCCTAAGGTTTTTTGAAAGCTTTAAAGAAGGGATCACACTCAATCTTGCTCAAACAAAGATTTCTAAATCAGCGATTCAAGCCTTTTGCGAAAACCACCCTTATGTTATTATTTTTACAGGAGAAAATTTATGACACAAAAACAAGCAAACGGAATTTCATCCGCAATTTTACTTTTTGGACTTGCCATTGTGGCTTTTACACATGCATGGTGGCCAGGTATTTTACTCGCCATTGGTGTTTCTGCCATTTTACGTGGCGTGTTGAATGCACATTTTGGAGAAGCGTTTGCAAGTTTTTTGATTTTCGGTGGCCTTTTTCTTTATTTTCAATATCCTAATATCATACCAAGTGAACATATTTTGCCCCTAATTTTTGTGGTCATTGGGGTGATTGTGCTCATTAGAGAATTTTCAAAAAAAGGTAAAAAACGGAAATAACTATGGCAAAACCTCTTGTTTCTAAAAAACGCGCACAATCATTTTTCTACATAATTTTTCTTTTCATGCTCGCGTTTTTAGCTTTTACCAAGTCTTGGTGGCCTGAATTGAGCTTGGCTTTTGGCGTTGCTATATGTTTTCGCAATCTGCTTCTTTATCAATGGCATGATTTAATCACCAACGCAATCATTTTTGGTGGTATTTTTGCCTACATACAATTTGATCTTAAATGGGAAGTCGCCTTACCTGTCGCTTTTATTGTAGGCGCCATTTATGTGCTTTTTAGAGAGTTTGTGATCGGCGAGCAAGAAACCGAAGTCGAACACGAAGAAGAGATCAATCAAGAAATCGAAGAAGACAACGAATAATCTAACCCAATAGCTGCTTTGACTTCATCGAGCGTATTTTGGGCGATTTCATTGGCTTTTTGCGTGCCAATATCGAGCACTTCAAACACATAGCCCAAATCGTCTTCGAGCTCTTTACGTCTTTTTTGGATAGGTTCTAGCAATGCCAAAAGTTCTTCAAGCAAATATTTTTTCACAACACTATCACCCAGTCCCCCTTTTTGATAGTGGGCTTTGAGCTCATCGACTTTGTTTTTATCCCTTGCGAATGCATCCAAATAAGTAAAGACAGGGTTGCCTTCTACTTTTCCAGGATCTTCCACACGCAAATGGTTAGGATCGGTGTACATCTTTTTGACCTTTTTCTCGATCTCTTCTGGAGAATCGGAAAGGAAAATTGCATTACCCAGCGTCTTACTCATTTTTTGCGCTCCATCTGTTCCAACAAGGCGTGAAAAACTGGTCACCAGCCCTTTGCATTCGACAAGTGTGTTACCATAGATGCGGTTAAATGAACGTACAATTTCATTGGTCTGCTCGATCATAGGAAGCTGATCGGCTCCTACAGGAATGAGTGTGGCTTTAAACGCTGTGATGTCGGCTGCTTGCGAGATCGGATATATCACAAAGCCTGCAGGCACGCCCTCTTTAAAACCTTTTTGGTCGATTTCACTTTTGACCGTAGGATTGTGCTTGAGACGATTGATGGTCACAAGGTTGAGATAGTAGATCGTCAGTTCTGCAAGTGCTGGAATTTGGGATTGGAGCAGCATGGTGGTTTTTTTAGGATCCAATCCACAAGAAAGATAATCCAGCATCACTTCTTTGACAGATTGGGTCACTTTGCTAGGCTCCTTGGCATGATCTGTCAAAGCTTGGATATCTGCAACCATGACAAATTGCGTGTGGATATCTTGAAGAGCAACCCTATTTTTCAAAGATCCAATATAATGGCCAAGATGCAGTCTTCCTGTCGGCCTATCTCCTGTAAGTATCACTTCTTTTTTTGACATCTTATTCTCCCCTCTAAACGACACTCAGCATACAAATTCTCAGTGATCTTTTCAAATAGAATTTTAGTATTGGCATAAATCTAGTTTTCATATAAACCTGGGTTTGGGTTTGATGGGCCAGGTAGCATGCAAGAACATCTAGCTCCACCACAAGTATCAAATAACATGACAGATGAATATCCTAAAAAAATTGGTCGTTTTGAAATTTTAGAGCTGATCTCTTCTGGAGGAATGGGGGAAATTTATCTTGCCTTTGATCCCATTTCTAAAAGAAAAGTAGCCCTAAAACAGATTAAGAAAAAATTCTTTGATCATCCCTCAATGAAAAAACGCTTTTTGCATGAGGCAAAAATCACTTCTAAATTGATGCATCCTTCCATCATTCCTATTTTTGAAATGAATTTAGACGAAAAAAATCCCTACTACATCATGCCTTTTGTCGAAGGAAATACGCTAAGAAAAACACTTCTAGAAGACCGTAAAAACTATAAAGCAAAAAAAGAAACGCTGGCTTTGCAAACCTATGTGCGTACTTTTTATAATATCTGCCAAGCAATTTTTTATATCCACTCTCAAAAAGTCCTGCATCGAGATCTTAAACCCGAAAATATCATATTGGGAAAGTTTGGCGAAGTGGTGCTTATCGATTGGGGCTTGGCGCAATATTTTGATACTCCAGACGATCCTCTCCTAGATTTGGAAGAAGAAGGAAGAGAAATCACACAACCTGGAAAAATTATTGGTACTGTCACTTATCTTGCCCCTGAACAAGCAAAAGCCACAAAATGTAATGAGCAAACAGATATTTATGCCCTTGGGGTGATTTTATACCAGATGATCACACTAAAAATGCCTCATAAAAGAAAAGATATCAAAACCTTTAAAAAAACCATTGACGATGAAAAAATATTGCCTCCATTTAAAGTGGCGCCCTATCGTGAAATTCCACTAGATCTTGAAATGATCTGCATGAAATGTTTAAATCCCGACCCGAAAGAACGTTATCAAAGTACAAAAGAGCTCTTGTATGATTTGGAGATGCACATGCAATCGCGCTCTCAATGGCAGCATGTCAAGTCATTACACTTTGAAGAAGATGCTGATTGGCAAATCAACGCAGATATTGCACTATCAAAATATTTAGCCATTTCTAAAACCCTTGAATCTATTGAATGGGTCAATGTCAGAATCGCTTCTCATCCTCTTGTGGGAAATTTTAAAATTGAGACCACGCTCACATTTGAAGAAGATGCCGAAGGCATTGGGCTCTTATTTTCCGTTCCGCAAAAACAGGACAAAATTCTCTTAGAAAATGGCTACTGTTTATGGCTCTCAACAAAAAAAGAAAAAGCCTCTAAACTTTTTAAATCTAACATTCAAATTGTAGAGATCAATACCCTTCAATTTGAATGTGGCATTCCTTATAAGCTTAGCGTAGAATCGATGGATCAAAAAATCCATTTTTACATGAATGGAGATCTTGTATTTTCCTACACAAGCTACCTGCCAATGGAAGGTTCTTATGTGGGTCTGTTGACTAAAGACCTTGGCTTTAATCTATCTCAATTCAACCTCTATTCTGGAAGTTTGAACCAATATGTTGAATGCACCTCTATTGGAGATAGCTTCTTAGCGCAAGGATATTTTGATCTTGCACTGCAAGAATATCGCAAAATTGCCACTTCTTTCAAGGGTCAAGCGATTGCAGACATAGCTGCTTTTAAAGCAGGCATTACACTTTTAGAAAAATCAAAATGCAATCCGAACGATCTGGATTTTCAACAAGCACATGCAGAATTTGAAAAGCTACAAAAAACGCCTTCTAAACCCTTAGAATATCTTGGCAAAGCCCTTTTATATGAAGTGAGGCAAGAATATGAAGAAGAGGCCAAATGTTATGAACTGGCTTTGAGAAAATATCCGATGCACCCTCTTCTAAAAACGATTAAAGAACAGCTCCATTTTCGCTTGCAATCTGTCTCTTCTTTTGATCGCATTACTACCTATCGTTTTTTACTTATTGTGGCAAAATTTTTACCAGACGTGTTTGTGCAAGAAGATACTATGCTTTTAATCCAAACGCTAAAAAAAGATTGGCAAACTCTGCCCTTTTTTGAAAAAACAAGCTTGGATTGCCCAAAAGATCTAGCTATTGCTTTGAGTTTTTGGCTACAAAAACCCCTCTTTATTTTGGAAGTGTTAGAAAACTTGAATCCTAAATATGATCTCGCACTGATCGAAAATGCAATTTTTTCACTCATCGAATTGGATGAATTAGACATAGCAAAACAATACATTGACAACTTAGATACACATTATCAAAAGTTGTATTCTATCAAACTTTTAATGATTGCTATTTTAGCAAAGCACGATTTAACTCAAGCGCTGAGAGAGTTTTTTGATTTTGTAAATATGAATTTTACCACAAAAGAAAGACGCGTGCTCATCTATCTTTTAGATCTTGCACAAAAACAGAAAAACTTTGAGTTGATCAACAAAGTACAAACCTATGTGCGCGCGCAAAAAATCGCGACAAAAGATTCTAAATTGATCGATATGCATCTTGTTCAATCCAATCTTTTACAAAATCAATTTAAACAGGCACAAATGATTTTAGAAAAATACAAAAAACATGAACTTGAACAAGAAAATTCCTATCTTTTCATCCCTCATCTTTGTTTTTTATTTGCAACAAGGGATCAAAAAAGTATGCAAGATCATATCGATAACGTTTCTAAATCTTATCCTTTGATTTGCGCCATCCAGGAAAAGATGACAAAGAAAAATTTAACACATGCTCAACTCTTTCCCTATGAAGAAAAACTTTTAAAAACTTTCGACAATCTATTTGTCCATTGTAAAAGACAACAAGAAAGATGAAACCCCTGCATCATTCAAGGATTTGGAGAAATTTGCATATTTTGCTCAAATTGAGTTTCGACCGAAGTTGGCATACTCTACTTGGAGTAGACAACTTAGGGCGAGACTCAAGTTGAGGACAAGAGGCAAATTTATCGGATTCTTCAATGATGCAGAGGTTTCAGATAGACAAAAGAAGCCATTCTTTTGTACACTATGGCACATGGACAAAATCTATCAATCAAAAGACTGTGAGGCAAAATGGGAACAGTTTTGGATTGAAAAGGAAATTTTTAAAGCCGATCCCAGTTCTACAAAACCGCCCTTTAGCATTGTCATTCCCCCACCCAATGTGACAGGAAAACTGCACATGGGACATGCCCTTGTCAATACGCTCCAAGATATCTTGATTCGATTTAAAAAAATGTGTGGATATGAAGTGCTTTGGGTCCCTGGAACCGATCATGCAGGGATTGCTACCCAAACCGTTGTCGAACAACACCTCATCAAAACACAAAACAAGCGCAAAAGCGATTTTTCAAGAGAAGAATTTTTAAAAATTGTATGGAAATGGAAGGAAGATCATGAACATGTCATATTAAATCAACTCAAAAAAATCGGCTGCAGCTTGGATTGGTCACGCCTTGCGTTTACTATGGACAAAGAGCGCACAACAGCTGTATTAGATACCTTTAAAAAGTTGTATGATGACGGACTCATTTATCGCGATAATTATTTGGTGAATTGGGATACTGTCACTCAAACTGCCCTTTCAGACGATGAAGTGGAACATGAAGAAAAACAAGCTAAACTTTACTACATCCACTACGCTCTAGATGATGACAGCACGATTACCATTGCGACAACACGTCCAGAAACTCTGCTCGCAGATACCGCTGTTGCAGTGAGCAAAAAACATGCTCATCTGCTAAGTAAAATGGCGATTTTACCTATTACAAATAGAAAAATCCCGATCGTTGTAGATGATTTTGTCGACCCTGAATTTGGAACAGGGATGGTAAAAATTACCCCAGCACACGATTTTAACGATTATGAACTTGCCAAACGCCATGATCTTCCCATGATCAACATGATGACAAAGGACGGCAAAATAAATGAAAATGGAGTACCTTTTGAAGGGCAAACCATGCTAGAAGCGCGCAAAAATATCATCGAAGAGCTCAAAAAAATCGGTGCGCTTGAAAAAATTGAAGAACATGTCCACAGGGTGGGAAAATCTTACCGTTCAAAAGCGATTATTGAGCCCTATCTTTCCAAGCAGTGGTTTATCAACATGGCGCCTTTCAAAGACAAACTTATTGAACTTGTAAAGTCTGATACTGTTGAATTGATTCCCAAAGAATGGAAAAGCACCTATTTTCACTGGATCGAAAACTTACGCAACTGGTGTATTTCACGCCAACTTTGGTGGGGACATCGTATCCCTGTTTACTACAATAAAAAAGATCCTGAAAAGATGATTTGTGCAGGGGCCAACATTCCAAAAGAAATTAGCGAAAATCCAGATGAGTGGATCCAAGATGAAGATGTGCTAGACACCTGGTTTTCTTCTTCTCTTTGGCCTTTTTCCACTTTAGGCTACCCAGAACCTACTCCAGACATGCGCTTTTTCCCCAATTCCGTTCTCATCACAGGTCACGATATCTTGTTTTTTTGGGTCGCACGCATGCTTTGGGCAAGTGAATATCTCTTCAAAAAACCCCCTTTCCCAAAAGTGTTTTTGCACGGTTTGATTTTTGGTAAATCCTACTGGAGACAAGATGAAAGAGGACATATTTCCTATCTCTCTTCTCAAGAAAAAAAGACATATGACATGGGAACACCTGTTCCTAAAGATGTGCATTCCAAATGGGAAAAAATGTCCAAATCCAAGGGTAATGTCATCGATCCTATTGAAATTATTAAAGAATTTGGCGTCGATTCTATGAGAATGGCGCTCTCGTCCTCTGCCTGTCAAAACAAGCAGATCGATTTAGACAGACGCCGCTTTGAAGAGTTCAAGCATTTTTCTAACAAAATTTGGAACGGCGCGCGTTTTTCCATGCAAAACCTGTTTGATGACAATGCCCTTATCATCGATTTCGAACTGGATTTCAATGCTTTGGAGCTTGAAGACTTTTGGATCTTAGAAAAAGCCAAAAAAGCTAGCCTTACATTTAAAGAAGCACTTGAAAACTTCCACTACGAAGTGGCAACAAACACCGCCTACACCTTTTTTTGGAATGAGTTATGCGCCTATTATTTAGAAATCATCAAGCCTGTCTTTTTTGGGAAACGAGGCGACGCACATTTAAAAAAACAAAAACAGTGCGTGTTGCTCTACATTTTGACAGTGTCTTTGCGTCTGCTGCATCCTCTAGCTCCTTTCATTACAGAAGAGATTTTTTCTTATCTAAAGAAAGTCCCTGTCAAAATTCAGACCAAAGAGCCTATCTTAAGCGATCTTACCTCCACCTTGAAAAAGACAAGTCTAGCGCTCACACAATACCCTGAAATGGACTATGATTTTCACTCTTCTCTTGAACAATTTGATCTACTCGATCAAATCTTGTATCAAGTGCGCAATATGCGCGCAGAGCTCAAAATTCTTCCCGGCACAAAGATCGATCTATTAATGGTCACAAAATCCTTCAAAGAATGTTCAATTATAGAGACTTTGGGAAAAACAAACCCCATTCAATTTGTGGATACGAAGCCAGAAATAGAACTTGCAGCAACAAGTCTTGTGCAATCTATCCAGATTATCATGCCTCTTCCAAAAGAACTTATCAAAAAAGAAAAAGAACGCCTACGAAAAGAAAGACAAAAGCTTGAAGACGAACTAGACAATGTCAAAAAACGCCTTTCCAACAAGCAATTTTTACAAAACGCTCCAAAAGAGATTGTAGACAAACTCTCCTCTAAGAAACAAGAACTAGAAGCAAAACTTCAACACTTAAGAAACCTAGAGAACTGATTTTATAAGGAAGCTAAAAGTTCTTTTGCTTCAGCATTACCTTGATCTGCTGCAAGCCTCAGCCATTTTTTCGCTTCATTTAAATCTCGAGTAACCCCTTTACCCATACCATAACAACAACCTAAAACAAATTGAGCTAAATCATCACCTTGATCTGCTGCAAGTTGAAGCCATTTTACTGCTTCTCTTAAATCTTGGGTTATTCCTTCGCCTTTGGCATAACATATACCTAAATTATATTGTGCCTTCGCATATCCTTGATCTGCTGCAAGTCTAAACCATTTTACTGCTTCTTTGAAATCTTGGGTCACTTCTTCGCCTTTGGCATAACATATACCTAAGCTACATTGCGCTTCAGCCAAGCCTTGATCTGCTGCAAGTCTAAACCATTTCACGGCTTCCTTAAAATCTTGGGTTATTCCTCCGCCTTCAACGTAGCACGTACCTAAATCACACTGCGCTTCAGCTAAACCTTGATCTGCTGCAAGCCTAAACCACTTCACAGCTTCTTTTAAATCCTGGGTTATTCCTTCGCCTTTGACATAACATGCACCTAAATTACGTTGCGCTATAGCTAACCCTTGATCTGCTGCAAGTTGAAGGAATTCTATTGCTTTCTCGTCATTTTGAGTTACGCCTTCACCAACAAGATAACGTACAGCTAAATCATATTGCGCTTGCGCATCTTGTGGTGTTTCAGGTTCTACATAATCAAAATTGGATATATTATTTATACTACCTACATTACTCATAAAAACTCCTGTGATCTATATTTTAGGGGAGATTCTAACTTAAAAAAGATAACCCGTCAAGTTTAACAGCAATAATAATTACAAAATCAAATCTTTTAAATCAGAGGTTATAATGACATTATTAAAAATAAATTTAAAACCGTCCTAGCAACGAACAATTTTTACAAAATGCTCCAAAAGAGATCGTAGACAAACTGTTTTCCAAAAAACAAGAACTAGAAGCAAAACTCGAGCATCTAAGGAGTTTGGGGAACTGATTTTAAAGAAGCTAAAATTTTTTTTGCTTCAGTATGACCTTGATCTGCTGCAAGTCCAAACCATCTTACTGCCTCCGTGAAATCTTGTGTCACTCCTTCGCCTTTGGCATAACATATACCTAAATTCGTCTGCGCATCTGCATGTCCTTGATCTGCTGCAAGTCTAAACCATTTTACTGCTTCTATGAAATCTTGTGTCACTCCTATGCCATTATAATAACATTTACCTAAGCTATGTTGAGCTAAACTATCACCTTGATCTGCTGCAAGTCTAAGCCATTTTGCCGCTTCCTTGAAATCTTGGGTCACTCCTTCGCCTTTGACATAACATAAACCTAAATTACGTTGCGCTATAGCTAACCCTTGAGCTGCTGCAAGCCTAAACCATTTTACTGCTTCTTTGGAATCTTGGGTCATTCCCTCGCCAGAATGATAACGCAAAGCTAAATTATATTGAGCTAAACTATCACCTTGATCTGCTGCAAGTCTAAGCCATTTTGCCGCTTCCTTGAAATCTTGGGTCACTCCTCCGCCTTCGACATAACATACACCTAAGTTACATTGCGCTTCAGCTAACCCTTGAGCTGCTGCAAGCCTAAACCATTTGACAGCATCTTTGAAATCCTGAGTAACCCCTTCACCATTCACATAACACATGCCTAAGTTATTTTGTGCAACAGAATGTCCTCGATTAGCGGCCTTTCTATACCAATAAACAGCTTTTTCAAAATTTTGACTAACTAATGTGCCTTTGTAATAAAATAAGCCCACATTATTTTGAATTTCACCAATAGGTCTTGCAAAAATACTTACCAAAAAAAGCACCACGACAATAAAGGTATATTTTACGATTTTTTTCATCTTAAGCCCCCTTATCACTCATAAAAACTCCTACGGCTCATACATATTTAGAAGATTGTGAACATACCGAACTTTTTAGTCAATTGCTTCTCTAAAATCTTGAGTGACTCTTTTTATCTTAAACGCGCTTTTGGCATCAATTTTTGCAGAGCGATTTTTGCGCCGTCATGTCCCGCATCTGCTGCACGCTGAAGCCATTTTTTTGCCTCGATCAAGTTTATTTTCATACCTTTGCCTTTAGCGTGGATGATTCCTAGCATGTATTGGGCCTCTGTGTGATCATTGCTTGCAGCTTTTCTAAACCACTCTTCTGACTTTACGTAATTTTGATTGGTTCCACGAGCTTTGTAGTAGCAGATTGCCAACATGTATTGTGCATCGCTATCACCTTGATTAGCGGCCTTTTCAAACCATTTAAAAGCTTGGCCAAAATTTTTCTTCTTGTAATGAAATAGCCCTAAATTATATTCCGCCTGAATATTTTTTTGTTCTGCTGCTAAATGATATAATCGAATGGCTTCTTTTTCACTTTTTTGCACACCTTTACCACTAGAATAACAAAAGCCTAAATTGGTCTGCGCTTTTGCATATCCTTGATTTGCAGATCGCCTAAAATAATCTGCCGCTTTGTCAAAACTCTGTTCTACCTCACGGCCTTTGTAATAGCATAGTCCTAAATTGTATTGTGTTTCTCGATCTTCTTGATTGGCTAACCGCTCAATCTCTTCTTTTTTCTCAATCTTCCCGTCTAAAATAGGCTTTGCGTCAGGAACGATTTCAAGCGCCTCTTTCATCAAGTAATTGCTAAAAAACTTCGCCGTGATTAGTACAACAGCTCCAAGTGCAACTCCTTGTGTATCCCCAAAAACCCACAATGCTAAGGCCCCAGCTGCTAAAGATGTTACCTGCGTTATTCTACTTGTCAAAGTAGGATTTGCACGTGTGAAAACATATTTATTCTTCTCAGGTTCCGATAGAATTTTGTACTCGCAAGACAAAAAATATGTTGATGCAATCCATTGAATCCAGTTGTCCATTTTGTTGGCAACAGTTTCTCCAAAAGATGCCTCTTCAGGCATGCATGTTTCTATATAACCTAAATCAAAAGTACCAATTTCACCCATAACATCTCCTTTTCACTATATAGCTGACCTTACGCACCACCTTCTGTTTATACGAGGGCTGCAAAAAACAATCTACGGCGTCTTGCTTCTCATTCAACTCTCATGGAGTTGAATTTCATAGCCATCCTTGTATCTTGTTCCTTTCGCTCCCCCTATAAACGGAATTTACCGCGTAACATCAGCATATAATTTTTAATTACCTTCACTATGTAATTGATTCATAAAACGATTGTTTTCTAAACTTGCAATTTTAGCAAGGCCAATCAATCCAATTAAGTTGGGAAGAACCATAAATCCGTTCATGATATCTGCCACTTTCCAAACAAGATTTAAACTGAGCATCGCGCCTGGAATGACAATCAGTGAAAAGGCAAAACGGTACCAAATCGTAGAGCTCACTCCAAACAAATATTCAAAACATTTTTCTCCATAATAGGCCCAACCAAGGATGGTCGAATAGGCAAACAAGATCAAAGCGATAGTCACAAGCCAACCCCCAAATGGAATAACCTGATCAAAACACCATACAATCAATGGAGAACCATTTAAAATGTGTCCATTAGCTCCAAGCTGACCCAATCCACCAGTCACTCCAATCACAAGTCCAGTGAGTGTGCATACAATCAGTGTTGTAATAAACACACTTGACATAGAGACCAATGCTTGACGTCCTGGCACATCTGTTTTTGCAGCAGCTGCTGCAATCGGTGCAGATCCAAGCCCAGCTTCATTTGTAAAGACACCCCTTGCAATACCAAATTGCACCGCCAATATCATACCAGAACCCACAAATCCACCTACAGCAGCAGTTCCTGTAAATGCATCTTTAAAAATCATATAAAATGCAGGCAGAATCATATCAAAGCGCATAACGAGAATAACCAAAGCACTGACGATATAAAGCGTTGCCATGAAAGGCACAAAAAGGCTTGCGACTTTTGCAATCGAACGAATACCTCCAATCAGAGCCATCGCGGTAAAAAACGCGAGAATCAATCCTGTGATCCATTCTTCCACACCAAACAGTGTTGCAATAGCAGATGAAACAGAATTGGCTTGCACCATGTTTCCAGTTATGACCGCAGTCACAGCTCCAGCTATAGCAAAAAACCCGGGCAAAATAGGAAGTTTAAGCCCTCTTTTTAAGTAGTACATAGGCCCTCCGCACATCTCTCCTCTCTCATCTGTTGTGCGGTATTTGATAGCCATCAGTGCTTCTGTATATTTTGTTGCCATTCCTAAAAAAGCTGTTACCCACATCCAAAAAAGTGCTCCATATCCACCAATCACAATGGCAGTTGCCACTCCTGAAATACTCCCTATTCCAATCGTTGCGGCCAGAGCTGTCATCAAGGCTTGGAAATGAGAAATATCTCCTTCTGCTTGATCATCATGTCTTGTAAATGCCAGTTTTAGGGAATACCAAAGATAACGAAACTGCACAAAACGCAAACGCACAGTCAGGTAAAGTCCTGTAAATAAAAGCAAGCCCAACAAGGGAGGACCCCAAATGATATTTTCTAATCGATCTAGAATATGAATAAAACTTTTCATGACTTAGCACATCGTTTGCGAGGATTTATTATGTTGCACTTTCTCTTTATTTGCAAATCAATCACTTTTTTGATAATTTTGAAATCTATGGAACTTAAAACAGCTCAAGAAATAAAAAATCTTCTTCCTTTTTCACACCACGCAACACAATTTGTAAAAAATAC